>JAEZFH010000280.1 GCA_023437885.1 Bacillota bacterium
TCCCGAAGAAGCATCGCCAGCGTACCATGCATAATATAATCATCGCTGTCCAGGAAGTAAACATATTCACCAACAGCAGCTTCCAGACCTGCATTTCTCGCACAGGCTACGCCGCTGTAGCCTTTAAACTGCTCTTCTGCTTTCGCTTTTCCGAATTTGCGGTTTACGAAATGAGATTCACTAAGCGTGGCGATATTCAGGTTCAGGTCACGGTATTCACTGACCAGTCCGGAGACCTCCTCCTTCACATGGTCCAGTACCAATATAGTTTCAAAATCCGTCAATCCCTGCTCCCGGATACTCTCTAAACAATCCTCCAAAAAATGTATTCCCTTATGAAAAGGAACAATAATACTTAATTTCACGATTACACCTTGCCTTTCTCAGTTGGAGTATTGGTAGCATTAAGCTTTCCAGTGCATCGCAACTTCTGCTGTACTTTAATAATTATTTTATCGTTTTAAGAATAACCCCGTCAGCCAGTCCATTGCCGTGTCGTAAGCATGCTTTACTGAAGGGCGGGAATATAGATATGTAATAAGTGCCGTCATCAGGACGGAATATACCAGATAAAGATAAGGCTGCTTCCCTAACAGCTCCAGCTTCTCCAGCAATGGTATGGTAAACAGATGCAGGACATACACTGTCATTGTGCTTGTCCCCACATAGGAAAGTGCTGTTTTTTTGGCAGTCACCAGATTGGTTGTGGCAAATATCATTGCAATTGCAACTGCATAGACCAGAAGACGCCAAAGCATCGCTCTTACCTCCGTCTCCTGCGGATACGGTCCGCGCAGATAGAGCGCCTCCATATCAAAATCAGCATTCACAGCCGCATAAGCCGACAGGGCACCCGCGGCCAGAATAACCAGGAGTCCAATCAGCTTGGGGATCCGCCTCACCTTGGCTATATGCTCCGGTGTGCAAAAATATCCGAGCAGGAAGAAGGGCAGAAAGCATATCGTTCTTCCCAATGCCAGATATTCGGAGAACTCCCTGCTGAAGCCGGAAAACAAAGCAAAGAGAATGCTTAGCGGTAAAATAAAGCGTATCCTGAGAAGATCCTTTAAAAAGAATTTCCACAGGAACAGAGCCAACAGATACCATAACCCCCAATACGGCCGGAAGAAGCGAAACCCAGAAAAATCCTCACGGAGAATCAGCATCTTGAAGGCATAATTCAAAACATTGAGAATCAGAAACGGCACTAGCACGGTTACAAACGCACTGCTTCGGATCTTCTCCAGGTTCTTGGAAAAATAGCCCGATACAAAAGTCATTGCGGGCATATGAAAGAAGAATAAGAATATGTAGATGCTTCTCAGGCCCTCATAGTCATCCTTCATCGAGGTAAGGAGGTGCCCCCATACCACAAGTATAATTAATATTGCTCTCAGATTATCAAAAAGATAATCTCTTGCGTTCTCTTTTGTAGTTGTCTGGTTCATTAAAACCGGCTGTTTCATTAGGATACTCCTTCATTGTATGTCTCTGCGGGCCAAAGCCGCCAGCATGAGAGTTTAACATATTGATTTTAACAAAGAATACCTTAGTATGCAATATTTTTATTCTCCTATTAAATCCCTCCCTTCCATTCACTCAGCGGCTGCAATATTTTATTGCATTATCCTCTATTCTGCGCTAAAATTGGATCGAATGCGGGTAGCGCAGTCATGTATTATAAAAGGCAGCCGCCAGCCCAAAAAGTCAGGAAGGATCCACAATATGAGAAGATCTTATCATATAATAAAGCACTTTATTCAGAAGGAAACCGTATTATGCATTGCTGCTCTCGCCGCAGGGATTACGATGCTTTTTGTACCTCCGAGCCCTGGGTATCTTGATTATATTGACTTTCGGGTTCTTGCCCTGCTCTTCTGCCTTATGGCGGTTGTTGCCGGCTATAATAAGACCGGGGTCTTTGTGCTGCTCTCGGAAAGAATACTCATGCGGGTAGCCAATGTCAGATCCATCACCCTGGTATTGGTACTGCTGTGTTTCTTCTCCTCCATGTGGATTACAAATGATGTCGCCTTGATCACCTTTGTCCCTTTTGCCATATTGATTCTGACGATGACAGGGCACACGCGGCATATGATTCCTATTGTAGTACTGCAGACCATCGCTGCCAATCTTGGCAGTATTCTTACCCCCATCGGCAATCCGCAAAACCTGTATCTATACTCGGAATACAATCTGAGCATTGCAGATTTTTTTATCATAACCCTGCCCTATACTCTGTTTTCCCTCCTGCTGCTGTGGGCTGCAGTAATGATCCTGCCCAGGGAGCATATCAGCTTCACCATATCAAACACAAAAAAGACAGACAAGCATAAGCCCTATACAATCCTACTGTATAGTGGTTTATTTCTTGTCTGTCTGGCATGCGTATTACATCTGACAGATTATCGTCATACTTTTTTGACAGTATTCGTGGTTATCCTTCTGTTTGACCGTGATGTATTAAGGAAGGTGGATTATTCCCTGCTCCTCACCTTTGTCTGCTTCTTCCTGTTTGTAGGTAATATCGGCAGTATTCCCGTCATTCGGGAAGGACTTGCAGCTTTGCTGAAGGGCAGGGAGCTGCTCATCTCCATTCTGGCAAGCCAGGTCATCAGCAATGTGCCGGCTGCTGTCTTATTATCTGCTTTCACCTCAGATTACAAGGCTATGATCCTTGGCACTAATCTGGGGGGCCTGGGTACCCTGGTGGCATCCCTGGCCAGCCTGATCTCCTACAAATTTTATCTTCGTACCGAGCAGGCACAGCCGGCAAAATATCTGGGCATATTCACACTCTACAACCTTGGTTTTTTGTTCCTGCTTTGTCTGTTCTATCTGATGCTCCAAGGAGGATTTCCTAGCTGATCCAGCTGTCCTCTTTGGTTATTTTCCATACTCCGTCCTTTAATACCGCAGTAACTTTCCCTGCACCAACTGCTCCCAGACCGCTTCTCCATTTGCTGATGCCGCAGGTTATCGTTTCTTTCTTACTATTGTATTCCATATCTTTAATCTGAATCAGTATCCCCTTGGGGAAAGATAAGCTCTCCTTGTCGATGAGCCCCTGCTCGGCCAGCTCATCATAGGTTCCCTCGATAACCTCGTAGCCGTAAGCCTCCTTGACCTTTGCAAAGATCATTTCCTTATTCATCTTGGTTACCTGTATCCACTGCGAAGTATCCAGAGCAATGGTATCAATCTCACTGTTCAGCCCCGCATCCTCCTGATAAATATCGTCGATCAGGGCAAGGTAACCCTCCAGCAGATTATTGTGGCCCACCTTCTCCACCTTGGTAGCAGTAATCTGAGCGGGATAAGATTCGGCAATGATACCGTTATAAGTGACTACGAGAATATCCCCCGTTCCCAATTGGTCAAGCGTGATCGGCTCTCCTTTATCATTGACAAGCGTTGCACCATTGGTATTTACCGACATTTTGTCTGAGGAGCGGATCTCATTGCTGTCCTCACTGGGAGCGATGAGCAGCTTTCCCCCTCCTTCTATTACCTCGGCCCGGAAGGAATACTGTTCCTCCAGATTACTCAACGGATTGACATCCGCTGTTCCGGAAGTATCTCCCGCTCCGTCATTATCCTGTGTTCCTGAAATTCCTGTTGTGTCAGAATCACCAATTTTATCCTGTTTCTTCCCGTTTACCGTGCAGCCGGCAAATAGCAATACCAGCATTAATATTACTGATATATATTTCATGAATCGTCTCATAGCAATCTTCCTTTCTTTCCGTGGACTTCTTACTATACAATAGACGATACCGGACTTGAAACCGTTCCACACCGTCCGGTCTTTTTGCTGCCTTACAGCGGCACAAAATCCCTTCCGCACTAATTCCTAATCCGTGTCAGGATATCTTAATCATTCCTCATCCCCATAGATAAACTCCCTCAGCATTGCCTTCGTATCCTGCCAGCTCTTTGGCACCAGCACATCCTGGTTATATTTACCTATGACCACCTTCTCACTGTTATAGGTTCCGTCTTTCGGCACACGGAGGGTCTTAAGGGCATTCTTCTCCAGATATACCCCCTGCTGAAGATACCGGTTGTAATCTGTTTGTGTAATATCCGTCTTGATATCGATATTGGACAGAATCGTATTCATCACAATGCCAAGCTGGATTACATTCTTACTGCGGAGCTTTTCAAATATTTTTTCCAATACAATTCTCTGTCGCTGCGTCCGTCCGAAATCACTGTTTTCCGTAGCGGTAGGCACCTTGCGGATTCTGCAGTAGCCCAGCACCTGATTACCGTTCATATGCTGGGTTCCCTCCACCACATTCCGGTATTCGGGATTGGATATATAATTGGTCGTCCTAAGATATTTTGCTTCCGTAGCAGTAAGCTCAATATCAACTCCTCCGAGGTAATCGACAATCTCCTCAAAATCATTGAAATCCACCAAAACATATCCATCCATAGCCAAGCCGAAGTTGGTTTCAATGGTATCATACAGGAGGCTGATCCCGCCGTTTGCATAGGCGGAATTTAATTTATTGTTTCTATGTCCCGGAATCTCAACATATAAATCACGCATTAACGAGGTAAGCTTGATTACGTTATTTTTTGAATCCAGAGATGCAACGATCATGGTGTCCGTATTCAGCGCTCCCTCGAAGGTCTCCACGCCGACCAGAAGAATATTGGATACCTCTTGCTGCGGCTTCTTTTCCCCGCCAGGAGTCTGCGGCTCCTTTTCCTCCTCCCCGGCTATATCCTCTTCCCGGACTTCTTCGTATTGTAATTTCTTGTAGCTGTAATTGCCGATCAATTTGATCAGCATACTCTTCCCGAAATCTGTCCCCAGCAAAACCGCTGCAAGAATCACAAGAATCCCCATGGGAATTACTACAAATTTTAAAAGCTTATGGGAAGGCTTTCTCTCCTGCCTGTTCCCAGGCACATTCCCCGCTTTCCCGCTCCCATACCCCATCCCCACGTCCTTCTTATCCTGCTTGGTGCCCTCCTCATGAATTGTCTCATTCACTTGCCTGCTCAGGGATTTTTTGAGGTCATCCATCAATTCATCGTTCTTATCGTTGTGTCCGTCCTTATAATTATTATTGGGATTATCATTCATACAAATCCTCCATGCTTCCAATGCCTGCGAATTTGAGCAGCCGCACAAAATCACCGTTTGAAAAAGCTTCATTTTTCAAACTACTCACCGCTTTCCTTTATTTTAACTTTATGAGCCGTCAATCTGCATCCTACGGCTTATTGACTGTAATATAACCATATTATGTGTAAATTGCCGGTTAATTAATCGACAGAGCTGACGCATTAATAAAAGTTATCCCTAGTCTCAAGAGGTTCCATCAGTTTAAAAGTTATTGTATTTACTGGTATCAGAATTTCTGATATAATCAATCCAGAAAATTCGATAAGGATCGGCATAATGGACGAGCCAGGGTTTTGATGAATATAGATCTATTTTAGAAATAGACATATAAAGTATTAGAAAGAGGGGATTTCATGTACTTAGATTTATTTGCCAATGTTACAATCGTAGCTTCTTTTTTATTTTTGTTTGGACAGATCTTTAAAAACCATTCCTTATCCATAAGACAACCGATAAAAATACAAATTATTTCAGGTGTCTTTTTTGGAATATTGGGTGATATCCTGATGCTATACACAATTCATGCTACCACTACCGTTATTGCGGACTTAAGGATTATACCTGTTATTAGTGCGGGAATATTCGGAGGACCCTTATCATCTTTGATTGCTTCCGTATTTATTGCTATTTTTCGTATGGCAAAGTATGGGGTTAACACTGCATCTGTTGTTGCAGCCATCAGTGCATTATTCATAGGAACAGGATGTGCATGCATCATAAGTACAAAATTTTCAATATTAAAAAAATATATAATTATGACCTTTTTTTCAATGATAATCACAGGTGCAGCATTTTCATATTCAATAAGAGACATAAGTAAATTGTTGAAAATATTTTCATATTATTATCCAATTTTCATATTCGGAGTGGTTATCGCTTATTTTGTTATTCAGTATATAATTTCCTCCAATTTGAATTATAAAGCAATGACATACTTCAGAATTATGGCTAACAACCATTCCGATATGATTTCTGCTCATAATCCTGATGGAACGTATCTTTATGCTTCACCATCCTCATCACAATTGCTGGGATACAGCCCGGATGATTTAATTGGATTGAATCCACTTGACGCAGTCCACCCGGATGATTTAGATAGTATCAACATTTTCACTTCTAATTTGAATATTTCTGATAGCAATACATATTTCTACCGATTGAAAAGAAGACAGGGAGAATACATATGGGTTGAAATGTCCGCTAAAACCATAAGAAACAAGGATAATAGAGTAATAGAAATTGTCTGTGTCACCCGTGATATCAGTAAGCGTAAATTTGAAGAAGAGAAATTGCAGAAGATAAACGAAGAACTAAAAGAACAGAAAATTAACGCTGAATTGCAAAGAGCTGCGGCGATCGAGGCCACACAACTAAAGAGCCAGTTTCTGGCGAATATGTCACATGAACTTAGAACCCCATTGAATTCTATTATTGGTTTTACTACCCGTGTTATTAAAAAGTGCGGAGATTCTTTACCGCCGATACAAAAAGATAATTTGATTATAGTAAAAGAAGAAGCTCACCACCTTTTGGATCTGATAAACAGCTTATTGGACTACTCAAAAATCGAAGCAGGTAAAATGGAAATACACACGGAAGCCTTTAATTTGTTTAAGGTTATTGAAGAAGTCTATGCAATGACAAAAACTTTATCCGAAGGGAAAAAAGTACGGTACAAGCAGGAGCTTTTCACAACTGATCTTATTCCGATGACGTCAGATAGAATTAAAGTGAAACAGATACTCATTAATCTTCTAAGCAATGCTTTAAAATATTCAGACAAAGGGACGGTACTGCTTTCCGTAAATAAAGAAGAGGATTTCTACTGTATTAGCGTGGAAGATGAGGGTATTGGGATATCCGCTGAAAATACAGAAAATATATTTGATGAATTCCGTCAGGTAGATGGCTCATATACCAGAAAGGTCGGAGGAACAGGACTTGGTCTTTCTATAACTAAAAAGTTTGTAGAAATGCTTGGAGGAAAAATACAGGTTACAAGTACTCTTGGGGTAGGAAGTTGCTTTACCGTATACCTTCCGATTGAATTTATTGACAAAAAGGATAAAAATGAAATCTCCGAATCCAAAGCCATAGCAAAATACAGAAAGAAAGTGGTATGCATTGACGACGATTTTAATGTCCAAAAGCTGTACAAGCAATACCTCAATGAGCATGAATTTGAAGCAATTGCACTTGACGGGCATGAGGATGTAGTAAATAAGATAATGGAAATGACCCCTGACGTAATTCTTTTGGATATTATGCTTCCATACAAGGATGGATGGGAGATACTAACCGAACTAAAGAATAATAATAAAACAAGAAAAATACCGGTCATTATGGCTTCCGTCCTAAGTGAAAAAAACCTTGCGTACCGGATGAAGGCAGATGATTACCTGATAAAACCGATTACACAGGAGGAGCTTTTTGAGACAATTATCCGTGTCATTTCTAAAAAGAGCGGGATTGATGTGCTTGTTGCAGACGATGACGAAAACTTTTTGAACCTCATGGGCCAATTCTTAGAGGAAGAATCTATTTCCTATAGATTCGCCAGAGACGGAGAAGAAACCCTTCAACAGATGCTTGTAAAAAAACCGGATATTCTTATTCTGGATATTATGATGCCTAAGAAGGATGGCTTTACGGTAATTGAGGATATAAGAAAAACCGAGGTCTTAAAAGACACGCCCATTATTGTAGTTACCTCAAAGGATTTATCCAATCAGGAAAAAGCAGAACTTTACAGTCGGACAAGTATGGTAATCCAAAAGTCCGGCACATTGATAGAAAATGTTATGCAGGTATTATTAAAGAAAATAAAGGAGAAAACCAATGATGCCGAGAATTTTACTTGTTGAAGATAACTCACACAATACAAGGCTGGTCGAGCAGTTGGTAGAGGATATCGATGAAAAAATCGAATTAGTAAAGGCGAGTTCAGGTGAAATAGCATTACAAATAGCGAAAGAAAAGGAATTTGACCTGGTTCTTATGGATATATCTTTACCTGATATGGATGGTATTACAATTACAAGAGAGTTGAAAAAATATCCAAAATTTGAGAATATCCCATTTATCGTTGTTTCAGCCCATGCTATGACTAACGATGAGATAACTTTCAGAAAAATTTTTGACGATTATATCTCTAAGCCAATCGACGAGGATGTTTTTACACAAAAAATACGGAAATGGATGTGTGATAAGCTTTAATGGATACAAAAATACTTGTTGTCGATGACAATTATAAAAACATAAGACTATTAAAAGATATACTTGAAGATGAAAATTATGTTGTATTTACGGCTGATAATGGACTGCCGGTGCTTGAAATCTCCCACAGGATTAAACCGGACGCAATTTTGCTTGACATTATGATGCCGGAGATGGACGGATTTGAAGTATGTAGAGCACTAAAAAATGATTTTGATACGAAATATATTCCTATTATTATGGTGACTGCTAAAACGGAAGGCAGTGATCTGAAAAAAGCTTTAGAGCTGGGTGCTTTTGATTATATAAAAAAGCCTATTGATGAAGTGGAAGTAATTGCAAGAGTACAATCGGCATTGCGATATAAGCTGCAGCAGGACATGCTAAGGGAAATGGCTTCTAAGGATGGATTAACAGGGGTATTCAATCATGCTCTATTAATTGAGTTATTTGAAAAAGAACTCAATAAGCAGGAAAGAAATGGCGGTAACATTTCGTTTGTTATGCTTGATATTGATTTTTTCAAAAAAGTGAATGATACTTATGGACACACATCAGGGGATATGATTTTAAAGGGGTTATCAGGTATTTTGACTGACTCAATAAGAAACAGCGATATCGTAGGCAGGTACGGCGGCGAAGAATTTAGTATTGTACTTCCTGAAATCAATGCTGAAAATGCTTATAGGTTATGCGAAAGAATACGGCAAGCGGTAGAAAGTTACCGTTTTTCTATTGGGAAGGAAGAAATAAAAATTACTGTTAGTATGGGTATTTACTTTAAAGCTTCAAATGATACTATTAATAGTCAGGATATGATGAAAAGGGCAGATGAAGCTCTATACAAAGCCAAGCAAAATGGACGTAATAAGGTTGAGGTCTTTGTAACAGAGTAATTTTGGAAAGTGTACTACTGCTTTTGAGTAGCATACTATATTTCAATTCTCTTTTTTCACTATTGTTCCAGAAAGACATAGCTTCCTGCCAAGGGGATGTTATGTCTTTTTATTATAGTATGGTATCTTATTTCAAAAGGTATATGACTGTTTTGTGTGAAATACAGATAATCGAAGAAATGCTTGCTTTCCTATAGCAGTTATATTATAATGCTATAAATTATACTAAATCGATATGAATAGTAAGTGTTTAACGGTATGGAGGATATCTAATATGGACTATAACAGAAATACAAAATGTCTTTACGGCAACAACCAAAAGCATCCCGTAGATAATACCGGCTCCGTCAGCTTTCCGATCTATCAGACAGCTACCTTTGCCCATCCCGATGTCGGCAGCAGCACCGGCTATGATTACTCCCGCCTGCAGAATCCAACCCGGGAGCAGCTGGAGAAGGTGGTTGCTTCCCTGGAGAACGGCTATGATGCAGTAGCCTTCAGCTCCGGTATGGCGGCAATGAATGCTTTGATGGAGCTGTTCGAACCCGGAGACCACATCATCGCATCCAATGATCTCTACGGCGGAACCATCCGTATCTTTAACCATATTAATAGAAAGAACGGGATCGAAGTGAGCTATGTTGACACCTCCAATCCGGCTTTGGTTGAGAATAGCATTTGCTCCGGCACCAAGGCTCTCTTTATTGAACCTCCTACAAATCCGTTGATGAATGTAACGGACTTACAGGCCATCTCACGG
>JAEZFH010000333.1 GCA_023437885.1 Bacillota bacterium
GTATTGGCAGAATGGAGATTAGTGTGGCTGAATTATATGAGATTAAGGAGCAGGAGGAGCGCTTGGTATTAGTCGGAGTGGCATCCTCGGATCATGATGATACGGTCCAGTCCCTGGAGGAATTGGAGGAGCTGGCAGCGACGGCCGGTGCGGTTACCGTCGGCAAGATCATACAGAACCGGGAGAGCATCCATCCCGGTACTTATATCGGAAAGGGAAAGATCGAAGAGGTTCGGGCTCTGGCGATGGAAACAGAAGCAACCGGAGTGGTTTGTGATGATGAGCTTACACCGGTGCAGCTTAAGAATCTGGAGGATGCCCTTCAGATGAAGGTGCTTGACCGGACTGTGATTATATTGGATATATTTGCTAGCCGCGCTTCTACGAAGGAAGGCAAGATACAGGTGGAACTAGCCCAACTGAGGTACCGGTCCACCAGGCTGATTGGCCTTCGCAATTCATTGTCCAGACTGGGCGGCGGAATCGGTACCCGGGGGCCCGGTGAGAAGAAGCTGGAGATGGACCGCGGTATCATTAAGGAGAGAATCACCCAGCTTAAACGGGAACTGGACGAAGTGAAGCAAAACAGGGAAACCCTGAGAGGGCTTCGCAGCAAGAACAAGATTCCGGTTGCAGCAATTGTAGGGTATACCAATGCAGGAAAATCCACGTTATTGAATTACCTGACAGGTGCCGGAGTTCTGGAGGAGGATAAGCTCTTTGCTACTCTGGACCCGACAACAAGGACCCTCACCCTGGAAAGCGGGCAGCAGCTTCTGCTTACGGATACGGTCGGTTTTATCCGCAAGCTCCCCCATCACCTGATTGAAGCCTTCCGCAGTACACTGGAGGAGGCCAAATATGCAGATATCCTTCTCCATGTGGTAGACAGCTCCAATCCGGATGTGGACCGGCAGATGCATATCGTATACGATACCTTGAATAAGCTGGGAATCCAAGATAAGGTGATTATCACGGCCTTTAATAAGCAGGATAAACCGGAGGCAGAAACGGTGATTAAGGATTTTAAGGCTGACCATACGGTTAAGATATCCGCCAAAACCGGTGCCGAGGTTGATAAACTGCTGCAGTTGCTGGAGAAGGTATTGAATGAACGCAAGGTATTGCTGGAGAAAATATTCTCTTACCAGGATGCGGGGAAAATCCAGACGGTCAGGAAGTACGGACAGCTGTTGGAGGAGGAATACCGGCAGGAGGGGATCTATGTGAAGGCATATGTCCCGAAGGAAATTTATCAAAGCCTGGTTTGAGATCATTTATTGACGTTGGACTCCAATATATTATAGGCAATAATTACTATTTATAAATACTAGATATAGTGTGGAAGATAAAAAAATCACATATATCTAGTATTTTTGTTGTTGACGAACATGGCTTTTTCTGGTAGTATAAGTTATCAGAGAATGCTCTTTTATGAAACCTTATTTCGTGGCGTTTGGTAGAAAGGTGCTGGTTTTATGATGGGTATTCCGATGATCGGAGCAGGGTTTATCTCCGGTAAAGTGCGCCGACTTGGCGTCTGATATCTCGATGGTCGGAACCTGGTATTGTTCTGATTGGATTGGGACATGTATGATTATGTGGAAAGCGGGAAGGGAGACAGTTACATATGATTAACGTAATTAAAAGAGATGGGCAGGTTGCACAGTTCAACCTTAGCAAAATCAGTGAAGCTATTACCAAAGCCTTCAAAGCAACGGAAAAGCTCTATACCGAAGAAATTATCAGCTTATTGGCACTTCGCGTAACCTCCGATTTTCAGAGTAAGATAAAAGATGAAACCATACATGTGGAAGACATTCAGGATAGTGTGGAAAATGTACTGGAGCAGACCGGCTATACCGACGTTGCCAAGGCATACATCCTATACCGTAAAAATAGAGAAAAGATCCGCAACATGAAGTCCACAATTCTGGATTACAAGGAGATTGTGAATAATTATGTGAATGAAGAGGACTGGAGGGTGAAGGAAAACTCTACCGTGACCTACTCCGTCGGCGGGCTTATATTGCACAATTCAGGTGCGATCACCGCGAACTACTGGCTATCTGAAGTTTATGACGAAGAAGTTGCGAATGCCCACCGCAACGGTGATCTTCATCTGCACGATTTATCCATGCTAACGGGATATTGTGCCGGTTGGTCCCTGAAGCAGTTGATCAAGGAAGGCCTCGGAGGGATTCCCGGTAAGATTACCTCCTCCCCTGCGAGCCACCTCTCTACCCTATGCAACCAGATGGTAAACTTTTTGGGAATTATGCAGAATGAGTGGGCAGGTGCCCAGGCATTTTCCTCCTTTGATACTTATCTGGCACCCTTTGTCAAGATCGATAATCTTACCTATAAGGAAGTAAAGCAGTGCATCCAGTCCTTCGTCTATGGTGTAAACACACCGAGCCGTTGGGGGACGCAGGCTCCTTTCTCCAATATTACCCTGGATTGGACGGTTCCCGGCGACCTTGCCGAGCTGCCCTGCATTGTCGGCGGTAAGGAAGTGGATTTTAAGTACAAGGATTGTAAAAAGGAAATGGATATGGTGAACAAAGCCTTTATCGAAATTATGATTGAAGGCGATGCCAACGGAAGAGGCTTCCAGTATCCGATTCCTACCTACTCCATAACCAAGGATTTTGATTGGTCCGATACGGAGAATAACCGTTTGCTATTTGAAATGACTGCCAAATACGGTACGCCCTATTTCTCCAACTACATCAACAGTGATATGGAGCCAAGCGATGTCCGCTCCATGTGCTGCCGGCTGCGTCTGGATCTGAGGGAGCTGCGCAAGAAGACCGGCGGTTTCTTCGGCTCAGGAGAGAGTACAGGATCTGTGGGGGTTGTGACCATCAACATGCCCCGGATTGCATATCTGGCATCCGATGAAAAGGAATTTTTTGCGCGTCTTGACCGCATGATGGATATAGCAGCACGTTCCCTGAAGGTGAAGAGAAATATTATCACCAAGCTGCTGGAGGAGGGATTGTATCCCTATACCAAGAGATATCTGGGCAACTTTGACAGCCATTTCTCAACCATCGGCCTGATCGGAATGAATGAGGTTGGTCTGAATGCAAATTGGCTGGGTGAGGATATGACCCATGAGAAGACAAAGCAATTTGCAATTAAGACCTTGAATTATATGAGGGAGCGTTTGTCCGATTATCAGGAATTGTACGGTGATCTCTATAATCTGGAAGCAACTCCGGCGGAATCGACAACCTATCGTCTGGCGAAGAATGACAGAAAGCGCTGGCCGGACATCAAGACGGCGGGAATAGAGGGAGATACCCCTTATTATACCAACAGCTCCCATCTTCCGGTAGGATATACCGAGGATGTTTTTGAAGCATTGGATATTCAGGATGAATTACAGACCCTTTACACCTCCGGAACCGTCTTCCATGCGTTCCTGGGAGAGAAGCTTCCGGACTGGGAAGCAGCAGCCAAGCTGGTGAAGACCATTGCGGATAACTATAAATTACCGTATTATACGATGTCTCCTACCTATTCCGTATGTAAGACCCATGGCTATCTTCCAGGGGAGCAGTTCACCTGTCCGCACTGCGGAGCGAAGGCAGAGGTTTACAGCCGGATCACAGGCTATTACCGTCCGGTGCAAAACTGGAATGAGGGTAAGGCTCAGGAATACAAGAACCGCAGAATATATGATGTACAGCATTCCCGCGAGATGGACCGGCAGATGGAAGCAGCCTCTCTTGCAGCCGCAGCCCAGGAGAGCAGTTCAATGGAGGACGGACTCTATCTGTTCACAACCAGGACCTGTCCGAATTGCTATACTGCCAAAGAATACTTAAAGAATTTGACCTTTGCTATTGTGGATGCGCAGGAGAATCCGGAGCTGGTACAGGAATATGGTATTATGCAGGCTCCTACCCTGGTTGAGGTTAAGGATGGGGTTACCAGAAAGTTTGTGAATGCTTCTAATATCAAGAGATTTGTAGACGAAGAGTTAATATGTTTATAGCAGAAAGAATTGCGGATAGCATATGATCTGCCGATAGCAAAAAATCTATTTTAGCGAAATGTACAGTGCCTGTATCTTTGATACGGGCACTGTTTTATTCTGGAGGAGATCAATTTCTATGAAATAAGAACATAGGAAATAAAATGTAATTTCATTTTATATTCACTATTTAATTTGATAAAGTATTCTTGATTTATAAAGATGAAGATGGTAAAATAATACACATTTAAGTTGCGCTCGAATAAAAGCGGATTAACAAAACATTTACATC
Organism: Bacillota bacterium; assembly: GCA_023437885.1. Classification (GTDB taxonomy): domain Bacteria; phylum Bacillota; class Clostridia; order Lachnospirales; family Lachnospiraceae; genus Mobilitalea. The sequence goes on from JAEZFH010000333.1 coordinate 4,278, forward strand.
GAGAGAGAGTACAGGGCAGTCCGGCCTATTTGATTAAGTTCATAAGTTAATATCGGAGGTAAATAGAATAAATGGAACTTGAAAATTTATTGATTATTGATGCGGGAACCACCTTTACCAAGGTTTTATTAGCACTGGAAAACGAAAAATTATTTTATAAATTCGAATCAAAGACAGAGCAATGTAATAAAACGATTGAAAGTTTGTATATAAAATACAATATCAGAAAAATAATTATGTTTGGGAGCGGTGCTGCCAATATTTTAATAAAGGATAAGAGTGTTAACCTGGTTACCTACAGCGAGTTGGAAGTAATTGCTGCAGTTGCACCTTTATTTCATTTTAGTGAAGCTCTTATCGTAAGTATGGGCACCGGAACATCAGTGAGTTGTTATAAGGAGAAAGAACAATATCATATATCGGGTACGGGGATAGCCGGCCGGACACTTCAAAATCTGGGGGAACTTTTACTTGGAGAGCCGTTAGAAAAGCTTGAACAATTGGCCCAGAACGGAGACATAAGTAAAATAAATCTTCTGGTGGGTGAAGCATATGATGATTCCATAAGCTGGTTGTCAAGGGAAATAACAGCATCTAATTTTGCAAAAAAAAGCTCGTCAAAAGAGGATATAGCACTTGGATTATATTATCTTATCACAGAGCCGGTGATATCTATATTACATGCATCCTTATCAGGGAAGGAAGGAATGAGCATCGTCTTTTGCGGCGGTGTCAGTAACAGCGGCATTGTAAGAAACATTATAAAAAAATACGCATTAATTTACGGTTATAAACCGTATTTTTGTAAAAACGGAGAGTTTATACCTTGTCTAAGTGCATATAGGATATTTACGAAGAAGGATATTACGGGATTAAATCTGGAGAGCAATTAAACCAGAAAAGGCGCAGAGCCTGGAAGAAGCTTTGCCGGGAATCTGCCGAGGGCAGAAATGCTGCAAAATATTATATTGCCTTGACTGGGGATATGGGGTACAATGATTTATTGAAGAGCCATAAACAGGGCATCAGCCCCTGTTGGCAATAATTAACCGAGAGAATACAGCCGGGAGGATTGGAGCATGAGCTTAGCGGATCATATTTTTATCGATATGTGTAAGGATATTCTGGAGCACGGGGTAAGCACCGAAGGAGAGAAGGTAAGACCAAGATGGGAGGATGGCTCCTATGCGTATACCCTCAAGAAATTCGGGGTGGTGAACCGATATGATTTATCCAAGGAGTTTCCGGCACTTACCCTGCGAAAAACAGCCATTAAGAGCTGTGTCGATGAGCTGCTGTGGATCTGGCAGAAAAAGTCCAATAATATCCATGATTTGAACAGCCACATCTGGGATGCCTGGGCCGACGGGGACGGTTCCATCGGTAAGGCCTATGGATATCAGGTGGGTGTGAAGCATAAATACAGGGAAGGCGAGATGGACCAGATTGACCGTGTCATCTTTGATCTGAAGAATAACCCCTATAGCCGCAGAATTATGACCAATCTGTATGTTCACCAGGATCTTCATGAGATGAGGCTCTATCCCTGTGCTTACAGTATGACCTTTAATGTTACTAAGAAGCAGGGCAGCGAAAAGCTTGTCCTGAATGCAATTTTAAATCAGCGGTCCAACGATATTCTTGCCGCTAACAGCTGGAATGTGTGTCAATATGCCGTATTGGTGCATATGCTGGCACAGGTATGCGGTTTTCAGGTCGGTGAGCTGGTGCATGTGATTGCAGATGCCCATATTTATGACAGGCATATTCCGATCATACAGGAACTGATTCAGCGGCCTGCTTATGCTGCACCTGAATTTTGGATGAATCCGGAGATTAAGGATTTTTACCAGTTCCGGGTAGAGGATTTTGAATTGAGAAATTACCAGTTTGGTCCCAAGGTGGAGATCCCGGTAGCAGTATAAGGCTTTGGTTTAAGATATTATTGAATATAAGAGCGGCTCGCTGCTTGTCGTTGTTATTTCCGTAAGAGTTGATTTCGCAGCAGTTATCGGCAGCGAAAGAGCCCGCAAGCGGACTCGATATAGTAGGAAAGGTGGAGAGCAAATGAATGTTATAGTTGCAGTGGATAAAAACTGGGCCATTGGATACCAGAACAAGCTGCTGGTCAGCATACCGGCAGATATGCGGTTCTTCCGGGAAGAGACTACGGGTAAGGTTGTCATCATGGGCAGGAACACCCTGGAGGGCTTTCCGGGCGGACAGCCTTTAAAAAATAGAAAGAATATTGTAATTACCTCGAAAAAGGATTATAAGGTGAAGGATGCCATTGTTGTAGGCAGCATTGAAGAAGCTTTGGAGCTGGTAAAGAACTATCGGCCGGAGGACATCTATGTTATCGGGGGAGCAAGTATTTACCGGCAGATGCTTCCATACTGTAAGGTGGCCCATATTACCAAGATAGATTTCGAGTATCAGGCAGATACGCATTTCCCGAATCTGGATCAGCTGGAGGATTGGGTGCTGGCGGAGGAGACAGAGGAGCATACCTATTATGATCTGGCGTATACCTTCTGCCGATACGAACGTAAAGCTCGGAGTAAGGAATGATTAGGATATCACTTCCATTTCTTTTTTCCGGGAATATCGCTGTAAATAAGAAATGGAAGTGATATCCTGGATCTATCTAAGTAATAATTGTTATCTATATTGGTGAGAATACCCGCAGATTGGGGATAATTCATAAAATAGTACTTGAAAAATCCATAAAGTAATACTACTATAAAGGATATAAAATGAACCTTACTTTATAAAAGTTTACCATATTATAGCTTGCAATATTACGGTATATCATATTGTAGCCTGCTATATCATGGTATATCATATTGTAGCTTGCTATATCATGATGTATCATATTGTAGCTTGCTATATCATGATATGCGCAGTTGTAATTGTGGAAGAAGGCTTGGATGGTATGCTTGCTTTTATACGGCTGGATCAGGGATAAGGAAGGATGATAAATATGCTTAATATTAGAGTTGAGATGACGAGGGACCCAAAGGTATTGCCGGGAGCAGATAATCCATTAAAGTTTGGAACCATTTTTACAAATCATATGTTTATCATGAACTATGAAACGGGAAAAGGGTGGTATGATCCCCGGGTGATACCCTA
>JAEZFH010000334.1 GCA_023437885.1 Bacillota bacterium
TTCTTCTGGTGGATGATGATGCCTCCAATATCAGGGTGCTGGAAGAAATTTTTGCCCGGCAGCACTGCCGGACTCTGATTGCCTATAACGGAACAAAGGCCCTGGAGCTGATCAGAAGCCATAAGAATATTGATATCGTGCTGCTTGATGTCATGATGCCCGGATTATCGGGTTATGAGGTAACCAGAAAGATCAGGGAGGAGCATACCATATTTGAGCTGCCGATTCTTTTATTGACGGTGAGAAATACGCCGGAGGAGATAGAAGCTGGACTGGAGGCCGGAGCGAATGATTTTCTGACGAAGCCCTTTAATGGAAAGGAGCTCCTGGCCCGGGTTAAGACGCTGCAAAAGATGAAGGAGGCGGTGAAGGATGCGTTAAAGCTGGAGACAGTATTCCTGCAATCACAGATCAAGCCGCATTTTCTGTATAATTCCCTCAATGTCATTATGAGCTTGTGCTATACCGATGGTGAGCGGGCAGGTACCATGCTGGGTTATCTTGGCAACTATCTGCGCGGAATTCTGGGATTGGATCCGCATAATTCCTTTATCAGCATCAAAAGGGAGCTGATGATCGTAGAATCCTATGTTGAACTGGAAAAGGCCCGCTTCGGAGAGCGGTTATCCGTAAGCTTCCAGGTCGATGAGGAGATACTGAAATATCGTATTCCTGCGTTAACGATCCAGCCGATTGTAGAAAATGCAATACGCCATGGCCTGATGCAGCGGCTTTCCGGTGGAACGGTGAATATCATCCTGAGGAAGGATGAGGAGCGTATTAATATATTGATTCAGGACGATGGGCTGGGCATCCCTCCGGATAAACTGCCGGAGCTGCTGAATGAGAGTGTCACGGGAAGCATCGGGCTGAAGAATGTCAATAAGAGATTGTTAAATGAATACGGGCAGGGATTACTCATCCGAAGCCGCGAAGGGGAGGGAACGACCGTTACTATGTGTGTTCCCCTAAAAGCAGCGAATATCATGAAGGAAGAGTCAAACAGTATTGAAACTGCCGGACGGCAGAGTGGAGGTTATGATGAAAGCATTCGTCGTTGACGATGAGAGATTATCAGCGGAGCATATCACCAGGCTTTTGCACAATGAAGGTATCCAGGCCTACAGCTATACCAATCCTCATGAGGCATTTGAGATGATAGGAGTACATAAGCCGGAGGCTCTATTTCTGGATATTGAGATGCCGGAACTGAACGGATTGGAATTGGCAGAACAGGTTCACGCCATGAAGCATGAATGTGAGATTATATTTATTACAGCCTATAACCAGTATGCTGTAGAAGCCTTTGAGGTAAACGCGCTGGATTACTTATTAAAGCCGATTCTGCCGGAGCAGATAAAAAGAGCGGTAAATCGCATTAACCAGAGAAGAAGACAGTTCGACAGCAGCAAAATGGCGGAGCGGGGCAGAGTAAGAATATCCTTATTGGGTAAGGTCTCGATTTATCTGGGGGATGAGAAAAAACCCCTCCACTTTGTAACCTCAAAATGCGCGGAGATATTCAGCTACATGCTGCTGCAAAAGAATGAAAAAGAGGTATCAAAGTGGAGGCTGTTGGATGCCATCTGGCCGGAAAAGGATGAAAAGAAGGGCGATATTAATTTGAGAAGTACCATCAGCCGATTAAACCGGACCTTTCGGGAGAGTGGTATTAATATTTCCATGGTATCCACAGGGAACGGATACCGTCTGGAAGTCAATGAGCCGGATCTGGAGGTGGATGCCTTTTTGCTGGAGCAATATGCAATGCATTCGGAAAGGGTTACCTGCGATAATGTGAAAAGCTATGAGAATATTATTCTGCGTGATTACGATATGTTCCTGGAGGCCTTTGACAGTGAGTGGTGCAACCTTCTCAGGACAAGCTATCACAGGTATTTTATCAAGGCAGCGGATAAATTGGTACAGTACTATGAAGCTGTTTCGGTGGACTCACTCAGGCTGCTGGAGGTTTTGGAACGAATGCTCCAATTTGAGCCCTATGATGACATGCTGAGAGAAAAAGCACTGAGGCTGTACAAAAAGCTGAAGGGAAGGAAGGGGGCGGAGAATTATTACCGTTCCTATCTGGATTTGCTAAGGAGGGATTTGGGGATCGAGCTGGAGGAAAAGTGGATGAGGATATTTGAGTCAATCCTGGTGGAATAGTCGAGAGAGTCTTGACAAAGACCGAAAAGAATTCGATAATAAACGCATACCCCTTATGGTATCAGGAGGCATGAGTATGAAAAAATGTATGGATTCGGAAAACTTACACCGGAGGTTAAAAAAGATAATCGGACAAGTGCAGGCGATTGACCGGATGGTGGAGGAGGATGTTCCCTGTGAGGATGTCATAGCACAGATAAATGCGGCAAAATCCGCTTTGCATAGAGCCGGCCAGGTGGTTCTGGAGGGACATATCAAGCATTGTGTCAGGGATGGCATAGAGCATGGGGACGCCGACAAAACAATCGAAAGCTTTACGAAGGCAGTGGAGCGGTTTGCCAATATGAATTAGTGAGTAAAAAGGGCGGGGCAGGACTTTGTTTTCCGGAATAAAGTTCTGCCCCATCCTTTTTATTATATACTTCTTGACAACCTATACCCCTATAGGTATTATAATAATAGTAATTTACAATACCCCTATGGGTATAATGGGAGGAGAAAGATGCATAAACTGGAAGAGTTTTTAGAATGGGGAGGTACCAGGAAGAAGATTGCCTTCCTGGCTGTTTCTGCAGTTGCCCTGGTAATCAGTATGCTTGAACCGGATTGGCTTCCTTTTTCGATGGCATGGATTGCTATCGTGCTGTGCGGAATTCCTATTTTGTTGGAAGCTGGCATTGGACTGGTTACCGCTTTTGATATTAAAGCAGATGTTTTGGTCTCCATTGCGCTGATTGCTTCGGTGATTACCGGTGAGATATTTGCGGCCGGGGAGGTTGCCTTTATCATGCAGTTGGGCGCTTTGCTGGAGGAATTGACGGTTGCCAGAGCCAGGGCAGGGATTGAAAGGCTGGTTCACCTTACCCCACGCACTGCCCGAAAGCTTTCCGGCATCCAGGAGCAGATCATTCCCGCCGGAGAGGTGAAGGTTGGTGATCTTCTGCGTGTACTGCCCGGTGAGACCATTCCGGTGGATGGAATTATCCGGTCGGGTACCA
>JAEZFH010000134.1 GCA_023437885.1 Bacillota bacterium
GACATATTGTTTCCATCGGTAAGGATATGGGAATGAGTGTTGTTGCGGAAGGGGTGGAGCATCCCTGCCAGCTGGATTATCTGATAGAGCATGATTGTGATAAAATTCAGGGCTTCTTATTCTGCAAGCCGGTGCAGGAGGCAGAGGTATTCTGCCTCCTGGAAAGGCATCGGACTGTGTGAATATTTATACATGGACAGACCGGAAAATATTATTAAAAATTTATAAAAACCTATTTAAGTTTTTGTCGAAATATCTTAAAATATGTATATAAATGACCGGTGTGTAAATGTATCTATTTGAAAGAAGGAGGGAGTCCTATGAGAAAGAAATATGTATCGATCAATCAGAAAATAATTATTATGCTCTTAGCTATTGTCATACTGCCAACAATGCTCCTGGGAATTACAAATTACCTGACCTCCCGCAAGCAGTTGGAGAACTCCATCAAAAATGCGGCACTCACCTCAATCGATAATGTGAAGGGTCACATTAATACCTTTATGAGGTTCCAGGAAGAAAATTTGAAGCTTCTTGCCATTGACCCGGATATCAGAAACATCAAAAACCGGACCGCTGATACCTATAGCGGGGTATTTACTAATTTCCTTTCTGCACATTCTGATGTTATGAATGCATACATAGCTTTTGAGGACAAAAGGATTATATTGTATCCGGAGCAGGAGCTGCCGGAGGATTATGATCCTACCACACGCCTCTGGTATAAGGATACGGTCAGTGCAAATAAGCTGATCTGGAGTAATCCCTATGCAGATGCCGGAACCAGTAAGATGATTGTATCCGCCTCTATGCCGATTTATGATGATAACAAGCAGTTTGCGGGCGTCCTTGCCATTGATATTTCACTGGGAACAATGACGGATTTTATCTCTGCCTCCCGAATTGGCGAAGAGGGGTATATGACTCTATATGATAATACCGGTGTAGCTATCGCCCATCCGGAGGAAACGCTGGTAGCACAGCCTCTTCCTCAGGAAGAATTGAAGCAGGCGGTCTTTGCCAATATGGACGGCAGCAAGAATTATACGATGGATAAAGAGAAGATGAGCTGCTATTTTACTACGATTGAGAGTACGGGATGGAAGCTTTTGGGTATTTTCAAATATGATGAGATACAGAGTAAAACGATGAGCATCCTGATCAATGCCTTTGTTATGGGGGTCATCACTCTGATCATTGCTCTGGCTATCGGATACTTTATCTCAAGTCCGATCATTAAGAATATCAAATCCCTGGTCGGCAGCATGCAGATGGTGGGCTCGGGAAATCTTGATGTCCGCAGTGATATAAAGGCGAAAGATGAGCTTGGCATATTGGCAAAAACCTTCAATCAGATGGTGGAGGACCAGCAGAAGGCGGTAAATGAACAGCAGCGGCTGATTCAGACCAATAACCAGATCTTTATGGAGGTTAGCCAGGCTGCCATGCAGGTGGAGGCTACCGCGAGCCAGATTGCGGCAGGAAGCCAGAATTTGGCCCAGGCAACCACGGAGCAGGCAAGTGTGATGCAGCAGATTAACGCCTCGATTGAAGAGATTGCCTTCCAGTCAAGAGGAAATGCGGAGAATTCACGTAAGGCAGATTCTCTCGTTATGAGCGCCAATGATAGTGCGATGCAGGGTGCAGGAAAGATGAGAGAGATGACCAATGCCATGAATGAAATTAATGATGCCTCCAGCAGCATCTCCAAGATTATCAGGGTAATTGATGATATTGCCTTTCAGACCAATATCCTGGCTCTGAACGCGGCGGTGGAAGCGGCCAGAGCCGGTATTCACGGTAAGGGCTTCGCGGTGGTTGCCGAGGAGGTAAGAAATCTGGCCGGAAGAAGCTCGGAAGCTGCGAAGGAGACTACGGAGCTGATCGAAGGTACCATACGTAAGACGGAACGGGGAACGATGATTGCGAAGGAAACAGATGAGGCATTAGCAAAAATTGCCGAGAAGATATCAGAGGTCACTAAGACCATTGAAACCATCTCGGAGGTGACTGCGCAGCAGGCAAATGCCATTCTTCAGATTAAGGAAGGGGTAAGCCAGGTAACCGGTACCACTCAGACCAATTCCGCAACCGCAGAGCAGAGCGCAGCAGCCAGCCTGGAGCTGTCCAGCCAGGCTGCCGTATTAAAGGCGTCGGTTTCACGCTTTGAATTAGAGGACAGCAAAGGAAGTATGGAGAAGATAAGAATGCAGTATCCATTATTGGAGGAATATCGGGGAAAAAATACGATAGTTCTATAAGAATAAGTATGCATAGAATGAAGCGGTTACATAGGCTGTCTTGGAACAGGTGATCAAAGGCCGTTTCTGAGACAGCCTTTTGAACCTCCTCCAGCTCCCGTCTTGCGAATATCATTGCAGTCAAACTTTCTGTTATGCGCTAACCATGGAAAATAGACGAAGCAGATACGTAAGCAGGAAGGAGGCACCAAGAATAATCCATATCAGCCTTTGAAGCCTTGGACGGAGATAGATGCCAAAAAGGAGGAGTAATAGAATTACAGGGACAGTAAAAAAAAGGGGGTGGTAGAGCCAGGCACCGGCAAAGTCCAGACGAAGTGCCCTAATGATTGCTCTGGTCATACCGCAGCCTGGACAGGGGATACCGGTTATGGACAGGAAGGGACAGCCGATCTTGAATAACATTAGGATAAAATAGATTGCAGCAATCACCAGAAGCAGCAAAAAGCGATCCTTACACAGCTGCTTTGCGTTAGCAGGCGGGCAGGGATTTGTTATGCGGTTTTTAATCCATGGTACAATCTTAATCATAAAATGCATCCTTTATTGTTTGAGTCACACGAATACTTTACCATATCCCAGGACATAAGCCAATGAAAACATTTTTTTCGACAAATAGAGTGCGGACTTATTGACACCATTTGCGCAATAAAGTATGATAAGGATTATTGAGTAAAGTTTTAGATAAAAGGAGATAGTAATGCGATTAATTTCCTTATCCATGTTAAAGCCGGAAATGATTCTTGCAAAATCTATTTATTATAGGGATAACCTGGTATTGAGAGAAGGTACCGGGAATCTGGAACGGTATGTGAATAGTTTGTTAAGATTGGGCATTGATTATATATATATAGATGATAACAAGAGTCGTGGGATAGAGATTCCGGATGCGATATCGGAAGAAACCCGGTTGATGTGCAAGCAGGTACTTCGGGAGACGATTGAAGATTTTGCAACCAAGACGGTCATTGATATCCGTGAGGTATCCTCCGCGGTTTCCAGTATCATAGACGGTATTCTGGAGAACCCCGATGTTCAGGTCAGCTTAAATGATATTGGTGCGACGGATGAGTATACCTTTAGCCATTCTGTAAGTACTACAGTGTATTCTCTGATTATAGGGAATAAGCTCGGATACAGCAGGTCGATGCTGGAAAAGCTTGGTACGGGTGCCATTCTGCACGATATGGGCAAGATCCTTCTGGATAATAAGATTATCAATAAGGTAGGCAAGCTGACAGAGGAAGAATTTGAGTATGTTAAAACACATACCACCAGGGGCTATGAAGCCTTGAAGAAATGTGTTAATCTTACCGAACTATCCAGAATTATATCCTTATACCATCATGAGAGAATGGACGGTAAGGGGTACCCGACAGGAACTCCGGCGGCAGAGCTGCATGAATTTGCCAGAATTGTAGCGATTGCGGATGTATATGATGCTTTAGTATCGGATCGCTGTTACCGAAGAAAATGGAGCTCCAACCAGGCGGTGAATTATTTGGTGGAGCATTCGGAGACACAATTTGATTTAAAGCTGGTATCGGTTTTAATTAAGCAGATCGCAATTTATCCTAACGGTTCGATGGTTCGGTTATCCAACCAGGTGATTGGGATTGTAAGAGAGCAGAATAAGAATTTTCCGCTCCGGCCTTTTGTCAGAGTAATTACAGATGAAAATGGAGAGGAAATCAGTCCATACGAATTGGATTTGATGAAGGTTCTGTCGGTAACAATTGTAGAATCTGAGCTTGAGATGAGCTGGAATAAAGTGAATTAAGTATCGGAGAAACGGCTATGCTGACCGAAGGGAGTGCGACTCCCTATCATAAGAGTGCCATATCATAAGTACTTATGCTTATGATTCTAAGAAAAGGATGTAAGAGGCTTCGGCATAATTATGCCGGCACTTCTTACATCCTTTTGTTTTGCTTGCCGCTGTTAGCGGGAATACAGCGGTTGGCTATTGCTTTCGGATCTTTGCATTTGCAGGTATCATAAGAACATGCTGCAGGGGAACCCATACAAACCCGGCAATGGAGAAATCAATCATACTGTGGACTATGGTACCAACACCCACAAGTATAAAAAGGAAATAGGGGCTGATTGCCTCTCCTTCGCCAAAATAGTACAGGCTTACCGCAATAACCTCGGCGGCGGCATGTATCAATGAAATAAGTAAAGCAAAAGGTATACTGGTTTTGAGGGATAAAAGAATATTATTATTTCTTTTAAGCAGGAATGCACCCACAGTTACAAAAATTAAGTGGGTCAAGGCACGAAAAACAACAATCAGCGGAAAACCTGCGATGAAAAAGCCGAGGCTGGTAACCAGAGCTACCGATACCGCAACGAACGGCGAGATAAACATTGCAATGAAAATTGCCACATGGCTGGCCAGTGTAAAGGACATAGGCTCAATGTAGATCTTCGGTGCAAACATCGGAATAACAATACCGAGGGCACTAAGCAATGCTGCTACCGTCATGATTTTTACTTTTGTTGAAGAGTTATTTGTCATAGGAATCCTCCATTCCGGGGCCTGCCTCAGCATGCCTGTGATTTATTATTAATCTGCTGTTGTGCTCATATGCTCTGGTGGGTGACTAATAACCCGTCATATAACATATAAGACATGATAGCTGTCTTGTCAGCTGTAATTATAACTGAAGACATCCACTTCTGTCAATCACCAGATTAGGAATCCTATAAAAGCTTTATTTTATAACTGAACCCTGCCGTCCTGTCGGTTGGCATCCACTTTTTCTGTTTCAATTCTAAGCCGGATAAAGATTACGGCACACAGGATAATTAAAAAGCCGATCAGGTTCAGAACCTGCTGGGCATATATTTTATACCCAAAGAGGAAGAGCTCCAGCTTCTGCAGCCGGTCCAATACAGTGCCGCCGATTACGGATACGAGAAAACCGAACAGTCCGGATACGGAAGAGGTCAGCGTAAGCCAGATCATTCGCTTTTCACTGCGGTAAAAATCCGATTGGATGCCGAATAGTCCTATGCCCACGAAAGCCCAGGCGGTAGAACCGAAGAAGGTAGCCAATATATACATCGGATAGGCATTGAAGGGCATCATAAAGGCTACGGTCAGGAAGTTCAGACCAAGGGAAAACAACGTATAGCGCAGCAGCTTGCCCATACCGTGTTTATCAGCCATGCGGCCCAGCCGGGGCATGATATAGATACGATACAAATTGAAGATAAAGCTTACCAGCATGATAAAGGTATAAGGCAGAGCCAGGTCATTGATCATATAGCTGGAATTAAATGGTGCACAAATATAGAAGGCCAGGGTATAAAGACACTGGATGGCAAAGGCTTTGCGGTATTTACGGTCATGTACGGCTTCTTTAATCTCTGACAGAATGCTCTGACCCTTATCTGCGGGCACTTTTTCCTTCGCCTTTTTGGCCAGACGTCCATGCATCTCCTTGCCGTCCTGATTCACATAAGAAAGCTTCGGCTCCTTCATCAGGGAAAGCGCCACCACATTGATCACAGTCAAAATGAAGATAATAACACCGATGATAATAAAACCGGTAAAAATGTTGACCTTTTTAAAATAATCGAGAATCATTCCGCAGATCAGCATTAAGCTGGATACTACAAAAACAGCTACGGAGTCCTTGATGGAGAAGTATTTCCCCCTCAGCCGGCTGGGCACCAAACTGGCAATCCAGTCCTGGGAGGCAGGAGTACCGATCTGCACAAACACCTGTCCGATAAAATACATCAGCACGATCAATACTGCTTTAGAGATATCATTAATCATCAATAGAGGAACAAAATATAAAGCAGCAAAGAGAATACGCTGCAATGCAGTGACTGTTACAAGGAATTTATATTTTTTTATTCTTTTAAAGAAATTGATCAAAAAGAGCTGGGTTAAAGCAGCAAAGCTCAGCAGGGAGGTGATGATACCGATATTGGCATCGGAGATGCCGCTGTGGGACATCAAGGTAGCCAGGAAGGTACCCCCTGCAAGCTGCGCAATTGTTTGGGCAGCACTGTCGGCAGTCGTATAATAAATACGACTGCTTTTTAAATCCTGTTTGGATTCGGGCAAAGCCATAAAATAGATTCTTCTAAGCTGTCCCATCATATATCTATGCATATACGATAAATTTTTAAACATATTGTCGCAATCCCTCCGCTTTCGCTTTCCCCGTTGCTGATGATTTGTATGGTAGATTACAGGAAATGAAATCTTTTCTATAATTCTGTATTACAGGAGCTTGGTCATTTTTTTGCAATTATGTATTACAGAAAATTAAATTATTTTCTATGACCCTATATTGCAGGAGATATATCGTATTCTGTGATTTTATATTACAGGAGATTAAATCTTTTTTTGAGATCTTGTATTGCAGGAGATCAAATTGTTTTAGTGATCTTATATGCAAAAATGAAATCATTTTCTGAAATCATTTATTTACAGGAGATAAGACCGATTTCTGCAGTATGTATTACAGGAACTAAGATTATCTTCCCTGTAGTCTCGAAACGCACAACGCAAGGCAGTGTCCTTATTATATTATAAGTGATTGGAAGGGATTACTCAATGTATTTTCCTGTATGAAACGGAGAAAATCTTAAGATGATATTTGGCATAGCCTATTAATGGAAATCATGTTCCTGCAACCGGGATGCACAGTGCAGATCCAGCGTCTTTTATTCAAAAGTAAGAGGGCAGATTTTGATCACTCATATTATGGAGCGCTTCGCCCTGAAGGCGGTATACCGTCCATTGGTCCATAGGGACAGCATCCATTTGCTTGTAGAATTGGATGGAGGGTTCATTCCAATCCAGGCATGCCCATTCCAACCGCCCGCAGCCCCGTTCCAGGGCGATCTGCGCCAGACGGGTGAGGATGCAGGTACCAAGGCCCATCCCACGCATCTCCTTGCGCACATATAGATCTTCAAGATAGATACCGGGTCTCCCAAGGAAGGTGGAGTAATTATGGAAAAATAATGCGAAGGCCACAGGAATTCCTTCGTACTCTCCGATCAGTACCTCTGCTTTTCTTTGTACAAATATGGTCTCAATCAACAGTTCTTTTGTTGCGACCACTTGATCTGACATTTGCTCATATTCAGCAAGTTCTTTGATAAAGCCTAAGATTAATTCTGCGTCTTCCTCAGCGGCAAAACGCAAATGAAAATTCTCAGAGTTCATTTTCTGATGCATACTTATAACCTCCAGTGATTTATTAACAGCTATTGTAAAGGATTTGAAGGTAAACTGCAAGAACAGGATAAAAGTAGTATGAAAAATCAGTATAAATGTGAAATTGCCAAAATCCGTGTACTTGCCCGGTGCCGCAGGATATATTATAATTACTGTCTGGAAGGTAGAAAAGAGGGGCAGGTGGCTAGCCATTCGTTTGTTCCTGGAAACCTCCTATTAGATAAAGATACCGGCTTTTCCGGAAAGAAACGGTCGAGCCTGGCGATATGAGCAGGAATGAGGAATGATATGAGAATACTGAGCAAAAATTTTAACATACAGCAAATTGCGGATTCAGGGCAGTGCTTTCGTCTGAACAAGCAGGAAGAAAACCGGTACAGTCTCGTTGCATATGGAAGGCATCTGGAATTGCTTCAATTAGAAGAAGAGGAGATCGAGCTTAGCTGCAGTGAGGAAGAATACGAGGGGCTTTGGAAGGATTATTTTGATCTGGATTACGATTACCAGCATTTGGTGACGGAGCTGATGAACGGACAGGATTCCTTTTTGCGCTCGGCAGCAGAATATGGCAGGGGAATTCGAATCCTCAGACAGGATTTTTTTGAAATGATGATCAGCTTTATCATATCTCAGAATAAAAATATTCCGTCAATTAAAAGTACGGTTGAAGCGATCAGCCGAAAGTATGGAACTCCGATTGATCCTGGGACCAGGAAGGGGAAGTGCCTTTACGCATTTCCTACCCCGCAGCAGCTGGCTGCAGCCACTAAGGAGGAGCTTCGCGCGCTGAAGGTGGGATATCGGGATGAGTATATTCTTCGGGCGGCCCGGGCGGCAGCCGAGGGGGAGCTTGACTTGGCCGGTATAGGAAGCTGCGGTTACCAGGAGGCTTTTCAAAGGCTCATAGCCCTTCCTGGCATCGGAGAAAAGGTGGCAAATTGTATCTGCTTATACGGACTGCATCATATAGAAGTGTTTCCGGTGGATGTATGGATTAAGAGAATTCTGAAGGAGATATATCAGGATCAATTTGATCCCGGGCGATACAACGGGTATGCGGGTATTGTACAGCAATATATGTTTTTTTATATGAGAAGCAGGAAATAAAAATTAGACAATCGCTCGAAGCGTCTGTTTCCTATAATACAAGAGGTTGAAATTATTACATAATCAAAAAATGAAGAATAGCCTTTCCTTCCTCAGGAAAAAATAATTACGGGAGTTCATCAAGAATTCCTAAACAGGCACCGAGAAAGGAAGGATGGCTATTTATGGACAGTAACAAATCAAAGCATAATTCTGAAAATGAGCGCAGAGTGGAACATCTTGAGAATCTCGTAGAAAAACAAACCAGAACGCAGAGGCATCTGGAGGAGCATTCGGATATATCCTCGTCCCCTTCCAATATATCGCATGCGAAGGAGCTTCAGAGGGAACGCCAGAACGATATCGATCATCTGAAGAATATCATAGTCCACGGAGCCCATACCGGCAGCTGCCAAAAGGATAGTACGGAAAAGCGTCTTATCGCTGCGGAAGGATATTTAAATCATAATGCGGACCGTATGGATATGGATGCCTTCCGTAATGCCAAGGCGAGGCAGGAGCGCAGAAAAGAACAGCTGGATTCCATGAAATAAGCTGCCTTTACAGATCAGGAGATGATAAAATCTCCTGATCTGCTCGTACATAAGCAAGCTTCCCGGTTCATTGTCCGGCAGATGAAAGCTTCCGAAAAAAACTTGGGCGGTAAATTATGGAGTAAGGCGGTTGATATCTCTGGGAAATAAGCAGGAGCAGCGGACATTGTTTTGTTCCAGCAGTCTGCTGGTGAAGCGCTCCAGGCCAAGGCCCAGTCCTCCATGGGGAGGCATACCGTATTTATGGATCATAAGGTAACTGTCAAATTCCTCCGGATGCATTCCACGGGACTGCATTTTCTCAAGCTGCATCTCGTATTGGTGAATTCTTTGACCGCCGGTTGTGATTTCGAGACCGCGAAACAGAAGGTCAAAGCTAAGGGTGAGCTCCGGATGACCGGGAGCCTCCATTGCGTAAAAGGGACGTTTTTTAGACGGATAATGGGTGACAAAGACAAACTCGCTTCCGGTTCTTTGCTTCACCAGCTCGTACAGGAGCTTTTCTTCCTCCGGCTCGAAGTCATACGGATCTAATATTTCCCTATGGCAGGCATCAGCAATCAGCTGCTTCGCTTCCGGAAAGGGAATGGATGGGATAAAGGAGGCGTCGGGCAGTTGTACTTTGAGAAGTGTCAGCTCATATGCATAATTGCTCCTCAGAAAGTCCAGGGAGTATCGAAGCATCCGGGTCTCCATCTGCATCAAATCCTCAAAGGTCTCGATATAACCCATCTCGAAGTCCACACTGGTATATTCGTTCAGATGCCTGGAGGTATCGTGCTTCTCAGCACGGAATACCGGAGCAATCTCGTAGACCCGTTCATAGACACCCACCATCATTTGCTTATAAAACTGGGGGCTCTGGGCCAGATAAGCCTCCTTGCCGAAGTAATCCAGCTTGAATATATTTGCTCCGCCCTCTGCACCGGCATAAACTATTTTTGGGGAATGGATTTCGGTAAAGCATTCCTGATTCAGAAATTCGCGGAAGGCTCTGCATAGTCCCTCCTGAATCCGGAAAACGGCTCGTTCCTTCTCGTTTCGGAGAGTGATGGGACGGTAATCCAGGAGAGTCTCCAGGGAGGCATCCATGTGCTTATTGTTGATAACCACCGGTGAAATTGCATGGGGTGTGGATAATAGACATATGCTGCGAAGATGAACCTCATAGCCTGTTCGGGACCGTTCCTCTGCGGTTACTTCCCCGGTAACCAGGACACAGGCTTCTTCCTTTAATTCCTCCAGAGGGAAGCTGCACTGCTCCGGTGAATAGATGCATTGAACCAGGGCTCTTCTTGTGCGAAGTATAACGAAAGCGAAACCGCTCATCATTCTGATTTTATAGACTGCGCCGGAAAGAGTTACCATGCTGCCGATTTGTTCGGCCAGCTCCTCCGGCTGGGTATATTTATTATTTTGACTTCCAATGATATTTTTCATAGTCTAAGGATCCTTTCAAGTTTGTATGGGAGGATTGCCATAAATCCTAACTTTATTTTCTATACCGGACTGAGAAAAACCGGAGATCCATTCGGACATAATCTGTATGTCGCATCGTATCACAACCTTTCAGCATAAAAATGGGTAACAAAAAAACCACATGGGATAGAAGGAGAAAAATTCTTACCAATGTGGTTTGTGAACATAATAATATCATTCCGTAAGATCCACATAGGCACAAGCCAACCAGCGCCTGCACCTATGATGAAATCTTATCTGAGATCAAATCCAGTTAAGATTGTATCATAGCTACAAGCGCCGCCGATCGTCGTCCCTATTCAGATATTGCTTCCGAATGCCTTGCATAATGAACCTGCCTTTGTGATTTTTTACAAGGTTAGCATATTTCCTGACCGGTGTCAACTGCAATCTGCAGGACGGAGTTTCGGCGGATAGCTGAAGATAAGGGAAGCTTCTCTCTTTTTCCGAAACAGGAGGGATATAGAGGATTTGGTGCTTTCGGCGGAATAACAGATCGGCATCTAATATTACTGCAGAGATATATCGTCGTAGATATTGTATCTAAGAGTATTGTATCTAAGAGTATAAGAGTATTGTATCTAAGAGTATTGTATCTAAGAGTATTGTATTTAAGAGTATTGCATCTAAAAGTATTGTATCTAAAAGTACTGTATCTAAAGATATTGCATCAAGGATATTGAATCGGAAGCGTATTATTTCGTATTTAACGGTCAAAAGATTACGAGAGATGCATATTTCTTCGTTGGAATGGAGAAAGTTGAAAACACAGGGAATTAGCGGTTCTGTCCCGGGAATAGGATACGAGCAGGCTTCGGATTGAGATATCCTTGGCACAACATAGGATGCGCACCGAATGGACGCAGAAACGGAGGGAAAGATGACAAATGTGAAAGGTAAATGGGCACTGATCACCGGCGCAAGCCGCGGGATTGGATATGAAATAGCCCTATTTATGGCACAACAGGGCTGTAATCTGGCACTGCACAGCAGAAGCCTGTCACATACGGAGAAGGTATTGGAGGAGGTAAGGCGCCTTGAAGTCAAGGCATATGCGGTGCAGGCAGAGCTGTCCGATATGAATGCAGTAAGGCGTATGCTGGAGGAAATTGACGAAAAGGGTACCTGCATCGATATTATATTTAACAATGCTGCAGTACAGATTGCCTACCGTGCGGAATATATTAAGACTCCCATGGAGGATTTTACCCAGAGCTTTATGATTAATACCATTGCCCCTGCGATGATATGCTACCATTTCCTGCCCAAAATGATGGATAAGGGCTTCGGCAGAATCATCAACACCACCAGTGGAATTAAAAATGAGCCGGAGCAGGCAGGCTACTCATCAAGTAAAGCTGCCTTGGATAAGTTCACCAAGGACCTTGGTTCCAAACTGGAGGGGACCAATGTTATGATTAATCTTGCCGACCCCGGCTGGTGCAGAACCGACATGGGGGGACCGCATGCTCCCGGCGATGTGAAAAGCTGCCTTCCGGGATTGGCGGTCGGAGCCTTTGTGAATGACAAAAAGAACAGCAGGCTGTTTGTTGCGCAAGACTTTGAGGGAATGACCCTTAGGGAGGCAGTGAAGAAGGCACAGACGATGGAATGAGAATGAAATTACTTTTTGCTGATGCCTTTTGGATAGATTAGTTTTTTTATTTGCAGTGCTGAATGAGCAGGCTGCATTTGGTGCAGTTAGAAACCCTCCTTGCGCCTTTGGTTGCGAAGGGCATGGCGCTTCTTACCGGATTCCCATTCTGCTCGTTCCGTCTCGGTTCCCAGAATGAGCTTCGGAACCTCGGTAGGATTCCCGTCCTCATCCAGTGCAACCATGACGAGATAAGCGCGGTTCACTACCTTACGGACACCCTGCAGATCTTCCACATAGGTATCTACCCTTACCTCCATGGAGGTGTTTCCGACATAGGTGATATGCCCGATCAGCACAAGGGTATTATTTATAAAAGCACCTGCTTTGAATTGCAGATTATCGATTGCTGCAGTTGTTACATTACGGCCGCAATGCCGTCTGGCAACGACGGCGGCGACAACATCAATCCATTCTACCAATTGCCCGCCGAACAGCCGGTCGGACCCATTGATATGGGAGGGCATCAATATCTGTACCTGCTCTGTAATTGAATCTGAGACATGTTTTGCTTCCATCGGTTTTTCCTTTCTTCTGCTTGACGCTTGCGCCGGAGCGACGCGGAGTGCGTATCCTGGCACAGAGTGCCATACCATGGACGCTTGCAGACATGGTATAACAATCATGATCTATTTTAATCCCTGGTGAAGGATTTAGCAACAGATACCTGTAAGCAGTTATGAAATATTTGTAATTGCAGCAGCAAAAAATCTTTCCATTGGATAATTTTGTGGTATAATGGAATGGTAGTGAACAAGAGCATTGAAAATATTTAACAATACGGAAAGGATGGATTGGATTATGGCTTTAGTTACGACGAAAGATATGTTTCAGAAGGCATATGCCGGCGGCTATGCGATTGGTGCTTTTAATGTAAACAATATGGAGATCGTGCAGGGTATTACTGAGGCGGCCAAGGAATTGAATGCCCCGATTATATTGCAGGTTTCCGCTGGGGCAAGAAAATATGCTAAGCATGCTTACCTTGTTAAGTTGGTTGAGGCGGCTTTGGCAGACACTGATCTTCCGATAGCGCTTCATCTGGATCACGGTGATGATTTTGAGATTTGCAAGGCATGTATTGATGGTGGATTTACCTCTGTAATGATTGATGGTTCTAAGCATAGCTTTGAGGATAACATCGCTCTGACCAAGAAGGTTGTTGAATATGCTCATGCTCATGGCTGTGTTGTAGAGGGCGAATTGGGTAAGTTAGCCGGCATTGAGGATGATGTTAATGTTAAGGCGGAGGATGCCTCCTATACCAGACCGGAGGAAGTGGAAGAGTTCGTTGGCCGGACCGGAGTAGACTCTCTGGCAATTGCAATCGGTACAAGCCATGGCGCCTTTAAGTTCAAGCCAGGCCAGAAGCCCCAGCTCCGTTTTGATATTCTTGAGGAAGTAGGAAAGAGATTACCGGAATTCCCGATCGTGCTGCACGGTGCTTCCAGCGTATCCAGAGAATATGTGGAAATCATTCAAAAATATGGCGGTAAATTGGATGATGCCATTGGTATTCCCGAAGATATGCTCCGACAGGCTGCCAAGATGGCGGTGTGCAAGATCAACATTGATTCCGACTTAAGACTGGCCTTCACGGCAGGAATCAGAGAATATATGTTCAATAATCCGGCTCACTTTGATCCCAGACAATATCTGACGCCTGCAAGAAATAATATCAAGGCAGTAGTCAGACATAAGATAGTAAATGTGCTCGGATGTGAAGGAAAGGCCTGATATCCGGCAGCTGATTAATAAAAGCCACCGGCAGTAAACGGAATAAAAATAATAGAAGGATATGCAGTTGTTTCGCTTTAGGGTGGATTCCCGGAACCGGAACAGCCGTATATCCTTTTTATAATTATTATCTAAACAGAGAACATTGATAAATCATATCATCCTCTTTGATCATCTCAAGAAGCAGCGCAGGGTGCAGGGGAGGACTGTAAATGAAGCCCTGAATGATATCGCAATGCCTTGCACGAAGCAAGGCCAGTTGTTCTTCACTTTCGACGCCCTCTGCCACAACCTTGATATCCAGGCTGTGTGCCAGCTGTATGATGGATTCGGCGATATGGGAATCCTTTTCACTGATGCATATGCTGTCGATGAAGGATTTATCTATCTTCAGAGTATCGATCGGCATCTTGGTAAGATAATTCAGAGAGGAGTAGCCTGTCCCAAAATCATCCAGAGAGACCTTGACACCCAGCTCCTGAAGACTATTCAAGAGCTTGGTTGCATCCATAAGAGAGGACACCAGAGTACTTTCCGTAATCTCCAGCTCGAGATACATAGGAGGCAGCTGTGTCTCCTCCAATATCTCAGAGAGCATGCCGATAAAGCCGGGCCGGTTGATCTGTATGGAGGAGATATTTACAGACACCAGCCTGGGCTTGGAGCCCAAATCGATTAATTTCTTAGTGAAGGTGCAGGCTTCGCGGATGAGCCAGGCACTCAATTCGATAATCAGGCCGCTCTCCTCGGCGATTGGTATGAACTCGCTTGGATTTAACAGACCCAGCCGTTCGTTCTGTATTCTCATTAAAGCCTCAAAGCCGATAATATTATTCGATTCCAGCTCAATCAGGGGCTGATATTGCAGGTAGATATCGCGGTTATCGATCGCACCCCGAAGAATCTCAGTGATCAGGGTGTTGCGGTTTAGCTCTTCTTCCATGGTGGAATCAAACAGCGTGAACTTGTTCTTGCCGGTATCCTTGGATTTATACATCGCGATATCGGAATTCTTTATTAAGGTTCTGGGCGAAAGGCCATTTTCAGGATAGATGGAAATACCGATGCTCATGGATACATAGATCGTCTCACCGTCCAAATCCAGGGGAGTACGAAAGCTTTCGATAATCCTGGAGGCAAATTCTACTGCCTCCTCCTTGGAGAGGATATCTTCCCGGAACAGCAGGAATTCGTCTCCTCCGGCCCTGGCCAGCATACCGTTGTCTCCAATGATGGACGTCAGAAGATGCGCTGTTTTTACAAGAAGAGCATCCCCATATTCATGGCCCAGAGTATCGTTTACGGTCTTAAAATTGTCTAAATCCACAAAGTATACGGCATGGGTCTTCTCGCTTGCGTCGGAATTAAACAGGGTGGCATTCATATAATCCAGAAAGGCCAGTTTGTTTGGCAGGGTGGTTAAGGTATCATGATAGGCCAGAAATTCAATATGGTCATAATTGGAGCGAAGCTGCTCCTCATTGGAGAGAAGCTCCTCGTGCATGGATTCCAGGTCTTCGTAATTCGTCTTGATGATATGCAGCATCTTATTAAAATTCTTCGATAACTCACCTAATTCATTATTGCTCTTGATATTGGATTGCACCGTAAGATTGCCGTCAGAAGCGGTACGCATGGCATCGCGGAGGGCTATAATCGGTGAGGAGATGATACGGGCCAGGTAGTTGGCAAATAGAATGATGGATATGAGCAGGAGGGCGCAGATCACAATCAGAACCGACAGCATAATCGTAGTAACGGACTGGATATCCGCAATATCCTGCTTCACCAGAAGCACCCAATTCAGCTCGGGCAGAATGCTGTAACCGTAGACCTGGTTTGTATTCTCATAGAAATATTCGAAGGTACCGCTGGACATAATACCACCTTTGTTATAGGAGTTGACCAGAGAAGAGAGCTTCTCTGAATTGATTTCAGAACCGATCAGTGAAGCGTTGGGATGATAGATGACATTACCGGCCTTGTCAAGCAGGATACAAAAGCCGGAATCACCGATGGTGATCGAATTAAGGTATTTCTCGAAATAGGAGACATTGATGGTACTGATGACATAGCCACGGATGAGACCACTGTTATCCTCGATAATCGGAGCACCTATTTCCATAGAATAGATGACATCGCCGTTTCTTGTCATCAGACGGATTCCGTCGACGGCAATGGCAATGCTCTTGGTTGCCAGCATATAGGTCAGAGTCAGGTCGGAATTGGTAGAACTGCCGATGATGGAGGAATCGGAACTGGCGATTACTTCATTCTTTATATTATACAGGGAGATTCGCTCGCAGTTGTCATAGCTGTCGTGGCGTTTATGTAATAATGCATTGGCAGCGTCGGCAGTAAAGCTTTGACCGCTGTTGCTTTGCTCTACGGCTTGGAACAGCTCGTCCTGAATAGAGAGCAGGGAGACCTCGGTGTGCTGTGCTTCCAGGAGTGCCTGAAGGCCTTTTTTGCTTGTTTCGGCAAGGCGTAGAATATTCTGGGTGTTCAATTCAACCAGACGGTTGGTTAGCAATCCATGTACGATTACTGAGACCAGAATCACTGGTATCATCGAGGACAGAATCAGCAATATTCGCAGGGATTTCTTGATGGACATAGCATACCTCCGACGGTTATAACAATTCTTACCAATTGGCACCGAAACGATCATTTTCATTCTACCAATTAAGTTAAAAATTTGCAATAAATATTATATTTTAAGCATTTTATTCTTAAATCAGGGCAATAAATTGTGCATAATGCACATAAAATTATGTCGTAAAAAGTAGAACAAAAATCAGTCCAAGTGAGGGGACAGTGGTACGGATTATATCATATCCTCGAGCATTCATGCTCTCGATCATAAATTATGCTACAGGCTGAGCTTTAACATAATTAATTATTTATGAACTTAGATATTTTAGTTGAAAATGTAGTATTTTAAGGGTATACTTGTAATGTTAAAAAGGAATGATGGAATAAATTATCAGAGATGGCTTCCGGCATCTGAGGATAGCACCGTTTATGTTCTATGCGTCCCGGACATCGGAACAGGCTCTGCTTTGGTGAGGAATTTAGAAAGTAGGATTAATTGCAATATGTATAAAATAATTGAACAGGACGGAAGAGCAAAGAGTGCCGAGTTTGAGACCGTCCATGGAACGATACAGACCCCTGTATTCATGAATGTAGGAACGGCTGCGGCTATAAAAGGTGCGGTTTCTACCATGGATCTGGAGCAAATCGGTACGCAGGTAGAATTGTCCAATACTTATCATCTGCATGTCAGACCCGGAGATAAAGTGGTGAAGCAGATGGGAGGACTTCATAAGTTCATGGTATGGGACAAGCCGATTTTAACGGATTCCGGCGGTTTTCAGGTGTTTTCCCTATCCGGTCTGCGTAAGAT
>JAEZFH010000246.1 GCA_023437885.1 Bacillota bacterium
AAGCCCTCCCTGCGGATACCGTGGATGGTTTTAAGAAATCCATAGGCTATGATCTGCGGAAAATGCGGACGATGCTTCATTCCCTCGGTATTACAATAGTAGAATAAAGAGGTTAGCTTGATAAGGAGGAACAGCAGGAGCAGAAGGGATAGCATTGTCAGCATCAGAAAGGCATGGGGAGAGGCCAGGAGGGTAAGAATATTCTCCTGGGTTATATAGCTGATTTTCGATAGCTTCATCATCAGCCTTATGGTAAAGCCTGTAAATGGCAGCAGGAACATCAGAAAGAACAGATTATAAAACGTATCCAGCAGAAAGATAGAGCCGCTATTATGGCGAAAATATTTTATTTTGAACTGTAGGGCCTTCTTCATGGTTACTCTCCGATCAATAATTAAAAAGGGGTATATCACCCTATGAATGTATTATGCATGATTCGTGCTGATTAGACAAGAAAATTATGCGCTTATGGCGGGCAGTTTTGAACCGCGGCATAAGATCTGCTTTGCTGGGTGAGCACGATCGTGTGAACTGCCGCGGAAGCGGAAAGCTTGGCAGGTTTTAAGGGGAATTCAGGACAAAAAACTTGACATTTATTTCATATATGCTACAATGATTGTATTCCTGCATTTTCCAAGTTATGGATACCTCAAATAATTTGAGTATTCCTGTAAGGAGAATTGGCAGGGATATTTTATATCGTTTGGAATAAAGTTACGAAGCATATATTGCAGGAAGCAAAACCGTCTTCCTGTGGTTACGGCATAACTTCGAATAATTTATATTATGTATGAGAGATGGAAGGGGATATGGTTTTGACGGAAGTATTAGTAAAATTATTCATTAAGGAATATACAAATGTTGAGGATCCCAAGGTTCGCACAAGCTATGGCATCCTTTCAAGCCTTGTTGGAATTGCCTGTAATGTACTTCTCTTTCTGACGAAGCTGATTATCGGAATGATCATTAACAGTATCTCCATCATGGCAGATGCATTCAATAATTTATCAGACGCTGCCTCTTCCGTCATTAGCTTTATTGGTGTAAAGCTGGCAGGAAGACCGGCGGATAAGGAGCATCCCTTTGGGCATGGCCGGTTTGAGTATATTTCTGCTCTGGCGGTAGCATTTATTATTCTCCAGGTAGGCTTCAGCCTGTTTAAAGGAGCGCTGGATAAGGTGTTGCATCCGGAGGAGCTGGCCTTCAATCCGGTATTGACCGGGATTTTGGTATTATCAGTGCTGCTGAAGATCTGGATGTCCTTATTCAACCGTAAACTGGGAAAGCGCATCAACTCCGCTGTGATGCTGGCAACCTCGGCAGATTCCAGGAATGATGTTATCGTAACCTCTTCCACCATTATTTCCACATTAATTGTGGGTATCACCGGAGTGAATATTGACGGTTATGTCGGCCTCCTGGTATCTGTCTTTGTTATGATCGCCGGGATCAATATTGCGAAGGAAACGCTGGAGCCCCTCCTTGGACAGGCGATACAGCGGGAGGTGTATCAGAAGATTACCAATATGGTGGAGAGCTATGAGGGGATTTGCGGAACCCATGATCTGATTATTCATAATTATGGACCTACCCACCATATGGCGACAATACATGCGGAGGTACCGAATAATATCGGTTTTGAACATGCCCATGAGACAATCGACCGGATTGAACGGGATGTACTGGAGAAGCTGGATATCTTTCTTGTGATTCATATGGATCCCATCGAGGTTAATGACAACACGGTAACCGAGAAAAAGGAAATGGTGCTCCGTATTGTACGAGGACTGGAAGTGAAGGCATCCATTCATGATTTTCGTATTGTGAACGGAGAACATCAGATCAATCTGATTTTTGACCTGGTTCTCCCCTATTCCTATACTAAGGCAGAGGAACAGAAGCTGTTGTCCAGAATTATTGATGAGATACGGCAGCAGGACCCCAGGTATCAGTGCATTATAACAATGGAAAATAGCTTTGTTGCAGAGGAATAACCCGATGATAGCAGGTCCTTTGCTCCTGCTTTCGTTTTCCGGCCGGATTATCTGCGGGCAGGAGATAATTGGTAGCCGGTCTTATGGTTGCCGTTAATGTTATACTACCGATTCTGTTTCATACCCTCGTACCGGTTTTGTACGACAATAACTGGAGGTATTTTCTTAGCGTGGAGCGGATACTTCAATTATTTTGTTTGCGCTGTGCATACTTCTATTGATCCTTGGTGCGGGCAAAGTATTATTAACGATAAGGGTCGGCATGAAAAAAGAAGAACACCGGGAACATCATCTTCAATATAACTCCCTTGAGAATGGGCGGGATATTTTATCGGTCATGTATGTATTTTGGAAGAATAGGATATACTAAGCAATATTATCCCATTCTATAAATAACTGATATGTATATAGCTGAAATGATAGAGGTGCTTATATTTAGAGGGAAAATGCAGCTGAAATTCCGGTTGATGAGTTAGAGTAAATTAGAATAAAAATGGTTGTAAAAAAATATTTTGAAAAAAATGAAAATTATGCTTGAAAAAGATAGAAGTATATATTATAATATCATTCGTGGCGGTTGAAACAAGCCACAAAGTGGAATAACCTTTGGGGTATCGCCAAACGGTAAGGCACTGGACTCTGACTCCAGCATTTTAAGGTTCAAATCCTTATACCCCAGCTTGAAGCACTTCGTGAAGAAGTGCTTTTTTTCTGCATTTACGACAATTGGTAAGCCGTATGCACGTGCGGTCTTTACTTTTTGTTGAATTATAGATAGAATAGCCTTGTATATTACAAAAGCTTCGGAGCGGACTTTTCGCTCGGACTATGTATGCCGCCGAAGCGGCAGAAGGGGGTTAATATGGAATATAGAAAATTAGGAAGAACAGGAATGGAAGCTGGAATTATCGGCCTTGGAGCAGAACATCTTGATGGAAAAGAATATTCCGTTGTTAAAGAAACCATTGATGCGGCTATGGAATACGGCATCAATATGATGGATGTTTTTATGCCGGGCAGCGATATACGCCAAAAGATAGGAAAAGCCATCAAAGGAAACCGCGATAAGTTTATTATTCAAGGACATATCGGATCAACAGATATCAACCGTCAGTATGATATTTCCAGGGATTTGGCAACAAACAAAAAGTATTTTGAAAATCTGCTGACAGATTTGGGCACCGACTACATAGATTTTGGAATGCTCTTTTTTATTGATAGTGAGCAGCACTTTGATGAGGTCTTTCATTCTGATATTTTACGATATGCTGAGGAATTGAAGCAAAAGGGTGTAATCAGAGGGATTGGCGCCAGCTCTCATAATCCTGTAATTGCACGCAAAGTGGTGGAGACAGGGCTGATTGACCTGCTGATGTTCAGTATTAATCCTGCCTTTGATATGATTCCCGGTGAAGTAGATGCGCTTAGCTATCTTGATCATGAATTTGATAAAAGCATTATGCTTAAAATTGATGAAAAACGTTTGGAGCTTTATAGGACTTGCGATAAGCTTAATATCCCGATTACGGTAATGAAAACCTTAGGCGGAGGTAAGCTGCTTTCTAAGGAGCATACGCCTTTTTCCAAGCCGCTTACGGTCAACCAGTGCATCCACTATGCCTTGACCAGACCTGCTGTTGCAAGTACCTTGATCGGATGTCAGAGCAGGAAACAGGTGGAAGAAGCGATATCTTATTTAACAGCGGATCCGGCTGAGCTGGAATATGTTGAAGCAATCAGCGATATGAGTAAAGCTTTTAAAGGAAGCTGTGTTTACTGTAATCACTGTCTGCCATGTCCGGCCGGAATCGATATTGCTGCCGTTACAAAATATCTTGATATTGCTCTTATGGATGAAGATGCGGTAAATAAGGGCGCGGGCCAGCATTACAGAGAACTGTCGGCACATGGCTCTGATTGCATCAAGTGCGGGAGCTGTGAAAGCAAATGTCCGTTTTCTGTTTCCATAATGGAGAATATGGAGAAGGCGGCTGAGCTCTTTCAATTGTAAGCGTTTATGTCTTGTAAATAAACAAAGGAGCCGTATAAACAGAACAGTTTGGTTTCGATTGCATTAATAAGAAAGAGGGAGAACTCATGGCACGTTATGAGGAACAGAGAAAGTTTTTAAAATCCAATTTTTCAGAATTTAATAAACAAAATACGGATAAAGCCAAGGGAATGCCGCAGCCGCTCCCTATAAAGCCCTGCGAATCCAATGCGGATGTTATTACGCTTCCTGAAATCAGCGGAGATATCTTGGAAACAGATAGCATCTATGAATGTATCAGGCAAAGACGCAGCATAAGGCATTATTCAGTGAAATCAATGAGCCTTGAGGAGTTATCCTATCTGCTATGGGCGACGCAAGGGGTTTCCGGTATCAGCAGGGCCGGGGCCACCTTAAGAACCGTCCCGTGCAGCGGAGCGACCTATACATTTGAAACCTATCTGTTCATCATGAATGTGGAAGGGCTGCATAAAGGGGTTTATAGATACCTTCCAATGGAACACAAGCTTGCTTTTCTATTCGAATTGGATGAGATAGATAATAAAGTTGATACATTCACCCTGGAGCAGCCGTATGTTCCTAACTTCGCTAAGAAGGCGGCAGTACTTTTTGCGTGGAGTACCACCCCATATCGCTCAGAATGGAAGTTTGATATTACAGCGCATAAAAAGATCTTAATTGATGTCGGACATATCTGTCAGAACCTGTACTTAGCCGGTGAATCTGTGGGAGCAGGGACTTGTGCAATCGGTATCTATGACCAGAAGATGCTGGATGAACTGCTTGGATTGGATGGCGAAGAAGAATTTGTAGTATATCTTGCGGCTGTCGGGAAAAAGCAGGAACCTTCTCAATAAGCTATTGCTGCACAAGACTTCCGTTGCCTGCAGAATATGGTTTAGACCATATAAAAGCAGAGCAGGTCAAGCGAAGGAAATGCGTTGGTGGTATGCTGTTCATAGAAAGAGGTGCATATCATGCATGCATGGGAAGCGATACAAAAAACACTGGATTATATTGAAACAAATATTAATGAGGAATTCGATATCGAGCAGCTTGCAAAAGAAGCTTCATTATCGCTGTTTTATTATCAAAGATTATTCTCCCGGCTCGTCAAAAGGCCGGTGAGGGAATATATCAAGCTGCGGCGCCTGTCACGCGCCTGTGAATTACTCGATAACAAGCAGCGCCGTATTCTGGACATTGCATTGGACTATGGCTTTGGAAGCCATGAAACATTTACAAGAGCGTTCAAAGAAGCCTATGGCATGACACCGGAGCAATACCGTGAGCATCCGGTGATGCTGAATCAATTTGACAAACCGGATCTGCTTTTAAATTACATCATGATTGACGAGGGAGTTCCGCTGATCAGTGACGGCCTTGTACTGGAGTTTAACCGAAAGACACTGGATAACCCTGTTCTGTTCATGGGTATGACGGGCTTTGTCCCGATGGAAGGCCAAATACCGCTGGGAGAAGCTACCGGTGTAGATTTGCCAGGAGAGGTATGGGGAAGGTTTCACAGAGAAAAGCATTTGCTTCCCCGGATAACCAATGGCCGTGAACTTGGTGTCGCCTATCTGGGTAATGCACCGGAAGGATATTTTACCTATTTTGCCGGTGCTGAGGTGGAACAGGAGATAGAGGATGAGCGTTTTGCCAAATGGCAGCTTCCGGCAAGGGAATATATTGTCTGCGGGTTTGAGGCAGAAAATTTTGAACAGCTGGTAACAGTGGCTCTTAATAAGGCGGTGAAATATTGCGGACTATGGCTTGAGAAGCACAGTCTTATCATGGATGTGTATTCCCCCGAAATGTATTATGACAGTTCTCCGGACGCTACTTATATGGAATTGTGGATGCCTTTGCCGGAGAATTGCTAATGTCAGCTTAGGTCAGCACAAGATAGAATGGATATAATGACAGCCCGGATTATTAGACCTGACTTCACGGAAAGTCAGGTCTTTTTCTCTTGTAACCATAAAAAACAGAAATAATGATATGATATGGAATATCTGCAATTGAGCATGTGAAACAATACAGATATAATAAAAATGCGGAGGTATCTATTGATGAATGGGATGGCTTCCTCTGCCTGGGATTATTCTATCGTACGATGAACGATAGAATATCATCTTTATATTTCTATAGAAAGCAGGATATTCCGATGAATAAAATTCGTAGTTGTTTTAACCGTTATGATACAATTTTTAACCGCTTAATTATGTCTTTTGTTGTTCTGGTTATTGTGGTTGCACTTTTCATCGGAGGTATTTTAACCGTTCAGTTTTCGCTTAACTACAATCAGAAAATTGAGAAATTGGAGAAATACCGTTTGGAGTATCTGGGGAATAATATGAATGCTCTGTTTGAAGGAGCAAATAATATTATCCTGGATATTACGAATCTGGGGAATAAGGATGAGGATATCCAGAAGTTTCTGTATTACCCAATGAAGGACGATTTTTTTAAAGCAGTTAATCTATTGAAATACCTACATAATATTCACGCCCAGAACGATTCCTATGTTGCAAGCATTGAGCTCTATACACTGAAGAACGACGTCTGGATCTCTACCTTTACCGGCATCAATTATACGGATGAGAATCACGCTGATTTTATTCATTCCCTGGATATCTTTGATACTCAAACGAGCTTCCAGGATGGAAGGCGGTGGATTTCACACCGTCTTATGAAGTTTGGGAAGAGTGAGTATCCAGTCTATTCCTTTACCGCCGGATATCCTTTATACACCACCCAGGAGAGCAGATGTAAGGGATATCTTATCGTGAATATCCGGCAGGAGGCGGTACAGAAGCTGCTGAGGGATTTTCTGACCCGTGAGCTGGATGCGGTTGCGATTATGAACCGTCAGGGAGAGATTGTGACCGTAGAAGGAAACATCGACGGCTTTAACCGCTTTCTGAAGTATAATTCGGAATTGGTTGCCAAGATACTGACCCAGCCTGGGAATCAGGAAGGCTACCGGATTAATGACAGTATTATTACAAGTCAATCCGTGGGCATCGCAGACTGGAAGATAATTAACCTGGTTTCAACCAAGGAATACTATGATGAGACTCGTGAGATACAGTCGAATATACTATATTTTTTAGTCGGTGTTATCTTGGTCGGTTTGATTTTATCCTATTGCTTTGCCAGGAATCTGTATAAGCCCATCTATCTGATTATGAATAAGCTGAACAGGGCGAAGCTTAATAAAAAGGCAAGAGAGAGTGAATATTATTACATAGACCGGGCGATCGAGGAGCTATGTGACCGGGCAGAGGAAAAGGAGAAGGTGCTGTACGAGAACAGGAATATAATCAAGCGTGATTTTGTAGTTAATCTGATCTCTGCAAAGATATTTGACGAGAAGGAGATTGATGAAAAATTAAAGCTGCTTGGTTATAGGGAAGGAATGCAATGCAATTATCTGCTGATAATAAAGCTTCATCAGAAAATGTATGCCCATTTGGATGAATTGACAAGAAATCTGGTCATATATAATATGATACATTTTCTGGATAATTACACCGGGAATATGACAAGATGCCTTGCCGCCGATTTATTTGACGGGAAGATTTGTGTTGTTTTCTCATCCCGGGAGAATGGGCAGGAGGAGCTTGCGGTTCTGCGAAAAAAATTCCTGGATTATGTGAAGATCAATCTGTCCGTCGATCCGATTATTTTGCAGAGCGGAATGTTTAGCAACATCCGGGAAGCCCACGGGATTTACAACAGACTGCAGAAGCTGGTGGAATACCTGTATTTTATGCCTCATACCTATTTTGTTAACGGGGAGCTTCTGGAGGAAAGATTAGCGCACCAAAGGGATACGATGAATATTGATTTTGAGCTGTTTAGTGAGGCTCTCGTTACCAGGAACCTGGAGCTGGTCAAAGATATATTGCGCAGCTTTGTGGAGGAGGCAGCCACATTAACGGTATCGGCAGCTTATCTGAATGGTGCGGTATTGAAATATGTGTTTATCTACAATCATTTTATGCGGGATATTATGAAGGAAAACAGAGAAAAGAATGACACCCGTATGTTTAAGGATATTAATGAGCAGTATGATATTGAGGATTTTTATTTTTGGTTTATAAAATTAATCGATAATACCTTCAAGGATCTGGAAAGAATGGAAAACAACCCGACGAAGACCGTGATCGGATTAATTGAGAAGGTAATCCTGGAGCATTTGGAGGAGGATCTGTCTCTTGAATTCATTGCGGAGAAGGTATATCTCAGTCCCAAATATATCAGCCGGATCTTTAAAGAAGAAAAAGGGATTAATATAACACAGTTTATTACGGACTGCAAGTTGAAAAAGGCAGCAAAGCTGCTGATTGAAAGCAATATTTCACTGGAGGAATTGATCCGGCTGGTGGGATTTAGCAGCTCCAATTATTTTATTAAGAAATTTAAAGAAAAATATTCTGTAACTCCGATCCAATACCGGAGAAATTCCATCGTATAATTTCTGTAAATTGTTTATATGCAGTATTTAAGGCATTTAAAGCACGATATTCTTTTCTTGGCAGTTCCTATGTCAGCCAAGGAAAGAGGATACCGTGCTTTTTATATTACAGGAAGTTTTTCCGACCCGCCTTTAATATAAAAGGTTCTCTGTGAGACATCTATCCGATCAAACTGTCATTTTCTGCCGTGGCCTCGATTGCCGAAAGGGTCCGGAAACCGGAGAAAACCCGGGAAAAGCAGAAAAATTACTCCATAGTGGAAATAGTATCATAAGCTTAGATTACCGCCGGCATCGCCTGGAGGAATAAGTACCCTGATATGGAATATTTGCGATTGTATTTTAAAAGGGCGCTCTGTATGATGTGACTGTAACGTTACAGGAAATCAGTTGGGAGGTAAAGATGCTTGCTAAGAAATTTAAGAAATTCAGAACACAGATAGTGTCAAATAAATGGCTGTACCTTATGTTCTTGCCGGTTTTTATATGGTATCTGCTGTTTGCCTATTTGCCGATGGGCGGTATGGTCATAGCGTTTCAAAAGTTTGATATCGTGAAAGGCATTTCCAAAAGTACCTGGGTTGGATGGCAGTACTTTAAGATATTATTTGAGGACCCGTATTTTTTCCGCCTTTTTAAAAATACACTTCTGATTAATGTATTTGGTTTGCTTTTCGGATTTCCGCTGCCGATCATACTGGCAATTGCCTTTCATGAGATCCGCCGGAAGAAATTTAAGAAAATTACCCAGACCATCAGTTACTTGCCTTATTTCATTTCTTCCGTGGTGGTAATGTCCATGGTAATCCAGTTTGTATCCAATTCGGGTCTGATTAATGTGGCTCTTAACAAATTAGGAATGGAGAGTATTCAATTCCTGCAGCTTCCCCAGTACTTCCGGACCATATTCATCAGTACGGGTATCTGGCAGGGGACCGGCTTCGGAGCTATTATCTATATGGCAGCACTGGCGGGAATATCAAGTGAACAGTATGAAGCTGCTACGGTAGATGGTGCAGGCAAGTTCCAGAAGATGCTTTATATCACGTTACCAGGATTGGCTCCGACGATTGTTGTAATGCTTTTGATTAATCTGGGTTCCATACTGAATGTAGGACATGAACGTATTATTTTGTTATATAATCCGGCAATTTATGAGACCGCGGATGTATTTAACACCTATATTTACCGGGAAGGCATCCTGAACAGGAGATACAGCTATGCACAGGCAATGACCCTGTTCCAGAATGCGGTAGGCTTCGTACTGGTATTTACGGCAAATAAGATCACAAGAAAATTGGATGGTACGACATTATGGTAATGGGACTGGAAGGTGGTAGGTTATGAAACAAAAAATGGGTGCTGGTGAAATTGCCTTTGTAAGCGCTTGTTACATAATAATAATTTTTGTCTGTATTGTGACATTATATCCATTTATTTATTTAGTGGCAGCATCTCTCAGTTCAGCGACCAGTGTTATGAAGAATGAAGTTTTTTTGATACCGAAGGGGTTTACGCTAAAGGCTTATAATGTAGTGCTGCAATATAAGGGAATATGGCTGTCCTATCTCAATACGGTATTCTATACCTTTGCCGGAACCTTATTAAGCCTGGCATTAACCGTTCTGGCTGCCTATCCGCTTTCCAAGAACCGATGGGCGCCAAAGAAAATCATGAGCTTATTTATTGTATTTACGATGTGGTTCGGCGGCGGCATGATTCCGTTCTTTCTTGTGATGAGAACCTTGAATTTGGTGGATAACCGCTTAGGTATCCTGCTTTACCCGGCAATCAGTGCATTCTATGTTATTATATTCCGGACTCATTTTCAAAGCCTGCCGCTATCCCTGGAGGAATCAGCCAAGCTGGAGGGTGCGAATGATCTTCAGATACTGGTAAAGATTATGCTTCCGTTATCCAAACCGATTATGGCGGCAGTAGCACTCTATTATGCAGTCGGACGCTGGAATTCCTATTTCTGGGAGATGCTTCTCCTCAGCGATGATAAAAAGGTTCCGGTACAGGTACTGCTGCAGAGAATTATTATAGCCAGTGAGCTGGGACAGGACATTGCCAAGGCATTGACAAGGGGCGAGGCGAGCATCCCAACCACAATAAAGTTTGCGGCAATCATAATAACGACGCTTCCGATCATCCTGATCTATCCCTTCCTGCAGAAATATTTTGTCAGCGGAGCATTGGTCGGAAGTGTAAAGGAATAATTCAATTTGAAACAACACTTCCTTGTTAAACAGGAAGTGATAAAATAATGATAAAGAGGAGGATGAACATGTTATTACAAAAAGCAAAAAAATGGGTAGGAGTATTACTGGTTACGGCTCTAACCGTCAGTTTACTGGGGGGATGCGGTAAAGGCGCCAAAGATTCTGGGATGGAAGCAGACAGCGACGCACCGGCAAAGCAGGAAACGCAAGCAGGGACAGATGCTGTCGGCGGTGAACCGGTGGAGATATCCATGTTTGTACCCAGCCGTCTGCCGGAGGCAATTTATAATGCGGATACACTGACCTTTAAAACCATGGCGGAGAAGCTGAACCTAAAGCTGAATATCGAATCGGTAGTCCAAAGTGAAGCGAAGCAGAAATTCAGTGTTATTGTATCTGCAGGGGATTATCCGGATGTTATGGCTGGATCCTTGGCGGATATTAATTCCTTTGGTATGTCGGGAGCCTTTCTGCCGTTGGATGATCTGATCGATCAGTATGCTCCCAATATAAAAAAGTACCTGGTGGAGAATAAGGAAGCGATGGCACAATGCGCGGCCAGTGATGGCAAGATCTATGGCATTCCGATGCTGTCCGCAGTCCGTACAGCAATGGGCTACTGCATCCGCCAGGATTGGCTGGAGGAGCTGAACATGCAGGCCCCGGTAACGGTTGATGATTGGTACAATGTATTAAAAGCGTTTAAAACAAATGACCTGAACGGAAACGGCAGCGGCGATGTTACACCGTTAGTCCTGGACCGTACCTGGGAAAATTATTACATGAATTTTGCGGATGCCTGGGGGATTGAACTCAATGGCAATAATGATTACTGGATGATTAAGAACGGAGAAGTAGTATTTGCTCCGTCTCTGCCGGAAGCCAAAGAGTATTTAGCTACAATGGCAAAATGGTATAAAGAGGGCTTAATTGATAGTGAGTTTATTACCCGTGAGGATACGAATAATTTCCACATCTTAAATAATAAAGCAGGTGCTACCTGTTATTGGACCGGATATGTTGCCGCACAGAATGTGAATGCAGAGGTATTAGCCAATGATCCCGATACAAACTGGCAGGTGATCCAGCCTCCGGTGCTGACCAAGGGACAGGAGCCAAGAACCTACAGCCAGCAGGCAGATGTTGTGAATTATGCATGGGCTATTTCAAGCTCAGCCAAAAATTCAGTGGATATTATCAAGATGTTTGACTACGTATATAGTGACGAAGGTTCTCTGTTATTCAATTTTGGTATTGAAGGTGAGGGCTATGATATAGTGGATGGCCAGCCAAAGTATAAGGATTCCATTATAAATGGTGAGGGCGGTACTATTTCCTATATCCGTAAAAACGGCATGCAGGCTTTGATCGGAATGAGACAGATGCCGGAGTATGAAGCGGCATCCTGTGTGAATGAAGATGTACGAGCGCAGTTATTTAATTATATTGACAATGATTACTTTTATCCGGTGAATCCAACTCTGACCTTAACGGAAGCGGAACAGGAAATTTATGATATCAAGATGAGCGCAATCAAAACCTATGCAGACGAAGAATTACTGAAATTCTTTATCGGAACAAGACCCATTGAGGAATATGACAGCTTTGTAGCCAGGTTGAACGAGATGGGCATCGAGGATATGAGGACCTTAAAGAATCAAGCTTATGAAAGATATAAGTCATTAGCGGAATAGAACAATTACATAAATGGAAGGCGGCCAGCCTTCCATTTATGTGTATCTGGCAGTTAAATATTTCGTAAGCTGAAGTAAGGATGAGTTTAAAGCCTTATGCATTATAAAGGATTGATACAACCTGATAAGTCATCCGGCTGGAACGGTTTTGTTGTAGGAAAGGAAGTAGTGATATGTTGAAGTTTGGAACAGGTGGATGGAGAGCGATTATCGGAGAGGAATTTACCAGTGACAATGTAACCCTGCTAGCCCAGGCAATTGCACTGTATGTGAAGGAAAAACAAAAGGGGTTGACAGAAAACGGCTTTGTAATCGGGTATGACAGACGTTTTTTATCACAAAAGGCAGCCATATGGGCCAGCGAAGTAATGGCAGCAAATGGGATCAGGGTATCTCTGATCAATGAAGTTGCACCCACCCCTTTGATCATGTATACCGTTGGCATGCTGCAGCTTGAATATGGGATAGCAATAACGGCAAGTCATAATTCCTATGACTATAATGGCATCAAGTTTTTTGTAGAAGGAGGAAAGGATGCTCCTCAGGAGGCGACCGGCCGCATTGAAAGGATTTTAGCGGGTTTAAGCCGGAAGGATGTCAAAAGAATAGATTATGAGGAGGCTGTAAAGCTTGCGAGAATCAAGCGGATCGATCCCTTCAATCATTATATTGATAATATACTTGATCATATCCAGGTGGATATGATAAAACAACGGAGATTAAGGGTATTGGTAGATCCTATGCATGGCGTGGCAAGAACCTGTATCCAAACCGTCTTAATCTCCGCCAGATGCAATATGGATGTAATTAATGACCGGCATGATCCTTTGTTTGGAGGAAGACTGCCCTCTCCCTCCGCTCAGACTTTGAACAAGCTAAAGGATATGGTAGTGGAACGGGGCTATGACCTGGGGATTGCAACCGATGGGGATGCGGACCGGCTGGGGATTATCGATGAAAAAGGAAATTTCATTCATCCTAATGATATTCTGGTCCTCTTATACTACTATTTACTGGAATATAAGGGACGGAAGGGAGGTGTGGTCAGAAACATAGCTACAACACACCTGCTGGACCGTATTGCAAAAGATCATGGGGAGACCTGTTATGAGGTTCCCGTAGGCTTTAAGCATATCAGCAGTGGAATGGAGGAGCATCAGGCAATCATTGGCGGTGAGAG
>JAEZFH010000258.1 GCA_023437885.1 Bacillota bacterium
GCTTTATTCAACGCTAAGTTTTACTAAGCTACCACATTAATATTAACAGGCAGAATTAAATAAATATATGACTGGTCTTTATCACGGATAAAGCAAGGTGCCTTCGCATTAATTAAATAAATGTCAACGGCTTCGTCATCAATCACACGCAAGGCATCCAGCAGGAACTTCGGATTAAAACCAATCACGATATCCTTGCCCTCCAGCGTGATATCAATCTCTTCATTCATGGAACCGATGGCGGTATTGATCTTTAATTCAAAGTTATTGTTCCTGATATCAATAATAATCGGCTTTTTGTCCGTTTCCCTGATTAACAGGGACGCTCTTTCTATACAGTTTTGAAGCTCCTTTTTATTGATTGTAACCTTAGTCTCATAATCACTGGAAAGCATTTGGTCGATACGGTAATACTCTCCCTCAATCAGTCTGGTCAATACCACAGTATCATCAAATTCAAATAAGGCATGCTTTTCCGTAAAGAAGATATGAACCATCTGGGATACTTCTCCGGACAGAATTTTACTGATTTCATTTAAGGTCTTCCCTGGAACAATTACCTTCCGGTTTTCATAGGAATCCTTCATGAATATTTTACGAATGGAAATTCTATGACCATCCAGAGAAATTACTCGAAGCTCATTCTCCTTTATCTCAAACAATTCTCCGGTCATAATCTTATTGCTTTCATTATCAGAGATGGAGAAAACCGTCTGACGGATGATTTCTTTTAATGTAAATTGAGATAATACAACCGGATTTTCTTTTTCTATTTTAGGGAGTCCCGGAAACTCTTCGCCGGATCTTCCGGAGATGGAGAACTTTGCTTTCTCGCAGATAATTTCAGTCATATAATTTTGATCCGTAGTAATGCTTACCTCGTTCTCAGGAAGCCTGCGGACAATTTCAGAAAAGATCTTTGCATTTAAAGCAACGGTTCCGGCTTCTACTACATTACCCTTAACCAGGGTTTCAATCCCAAGTTCCATATCATTGGCAATCAGCTTTATGCAATCACCGCTTGCTTCTATAATCAGGCATTCCAATATAGGCATTGTTGATTTTACTGGTACTGCCTTTAATACAATATTAACACCATTTAAAAGATCCGCTTTTTGACATTGGATTTTCATATGTGTATAATCTCCTTTCACATGCATTGATAGAAATATATTAAAGATTCTTAGTAGTCTTAGTATTAAGGGGCGTGAATTTGTTGATATCCGTTCTTTCGCCTTAAGAATCAAGGTGTTTGGGCCTTGATAAAGCGGCAGGATTCCAGGCTTCTCCTATGTGGATGAAAGTATAAATAATAACATACAAAAAATGTAAAAAACATTACAAACAGAATATCAACGATTTATCAACTGATTATCAACAGCAGTTATCAGACATAGCCTTCGATGCTGAGTGATATCCTTTACTCCGGATTGATCTTCTTAATCAATACATCGATGGTGTTATGTAGGGAGATATCTCTCTCAATATCGCTGGCCACCTTGTCATAGCCATGAAGTACGGTGGAATGATCCCGGTTCCCAAGATTCTTTCCGATCTCTGTTACGGATAAATCCGTAAGGCGCCGGCTTAAATACATTACGATTTGTCTGGGGTAGGATATATTTCTGCTCTTATCCTTAGAATAAATCTCAGCCGGCGTCAGATTATGATGCTCTGCCACCACCTCAACGATAAATTCAACGGTAATTACCTTTTTTTCATTCGGAGAGATAATGTCCTGCAGGGCTTCTTCTGCAAGAAGCAGATTCAATTCTCTCTTCTTTAGTCTGGAGAATGCAACGATCTTCGTCAAGGCACCTTCCAGCTCACGGATATTGGATTTGATATTAGTTGCAATATAGCGAAGAACCTCTTCATCGATTTTTAAACCGTCCAATTCTTCCTTTTTGCGTAGAATTGCCATTCTGGTCTCATAATCCGGTGACTGGATATCTGCTAACAGACCGTGTTCAAAACGGGAGCGGAGCCTGTCCTCTAACGTAAGCATTTCCTTGGGAGGACGGTCACTGGAGATAATAATCTGCTTTTTGGATTCGTGCAGAGTATTAAAGGTATGGAAGAATTCCTCCTGGGTTCTTTCCTTACCTATAATAAATTGAATATCGTCAATGAGAAGAATATCAATGGAACGGTACTTGTCCCTGAATTGATTGGTGGTATTCTTCTGAATAGCATCAATCAGCTCATTGGTAAACTTTTCGCTGGTAACATAGAGTACCTTGGTATCCGGATTCTGGTCTAATACAAAGTGAGCAATGGAGTGCATAAGGTGGGTTTTACCTAGTCCAACTCCTCCATAAATAAAAAGCGGGTTATATATTTCACCCGGATTCTCTGCTACAGCCAGGGCTGCAGCTCTTGCAAATTCATTATTTCCGCCGACTACAAAGGTATCAAAGGTGTATCTGCCATTCAGGAAGGTAGGGCCGCTGCCTTTTTTCTTTACTGCAGCCGGTTCCGGAATATTCTCTATCGAATCTATCTGGCTTTGAAGAATAAACCGTATTTCATAAGGTTCATTCAAAAATTCTTCAATCGCAACCTTTAGAAGCAATTCATATTTATTACGTATCACGTTAATACTTGGAGGTCCAATCCGTTCATCATTAATTAGAATCGTAATAACATGATCGTTTACATCATATACCTTAAGGGGTTTTAACCAGGTATTGTAAGAAACGTCCGTTACTCCATATTCAGATCTTAAATATTTCAAAATATCGTCCCATTTAGATTGAATTAAATTCTTCATTGTAGCCTCCATTAATACTCACATAGATATATATTATAACAAAATTATTAAATTTTCAATGGTCAATATGCCTTTCTTTATATTTCATGCCCATGTGGAGAGGTGGATAGGGAATTTCACATTATTCACATGCCCAAAATGTGTATAGAATCAAGGAATCAACGAAATAATCACAGGGAGGAGTAACAGTTTATCCACGGTTTCATAATAATTATCAACAAATCCATATATAAATAGGTAGAAAAGGAGATGGAAGGAGGGTCAAAAAAGGGCTTACAGCAAAATATTTACTTGACGAAGCCGGTTATTGCGAATATAATAGACGTGATATTCCATAATACCGTAAATGGCGAAGTGCGTTCATTTCCCAGTTATGGTATTTATCAATATAAATTCGCAAGGCATAAAGCACGGTGCAGTTAGAAGGAGGTGCAGAGCAATGAAGATGACATTCCAACCGAAAAAGAGATCCCATGCAAAGGTTCATGGATTTAGAGCAAGAATGGCTACAGCTGGCGGCAGAAAGGTATTATCTGCTAGAAGAGCAAAAGGAAGAAAGCAATTGTCTGCATAGGTCGCAATTTTGTGACCTTTTCTTCTATGGTTCTTTTTTATTTTTTACATTGGGCAGTGTAGTAAAGGTAACCTAATAATGAAGTATACAGAGTCGATCAAGAGTAACGAGGATTTTAGAGAAATATACCGTACCGGTAAATCGTATGCGAATAAATATTTGATAATGTATGTCAAAAAGAATGATACAGGTTACAATCGAATTGGAATATCGGTAAGTAAAAAGGTAGGCAATAGTGTTGTTCGGCATAGAATAACAAGATTGATCAGAGAAAGCTATCGACTGTCGGAGGATAGCTTTTTAAGCGGATTAGACATTATCGTTGTGGCAAGAGTGGGTGCCAGAGAAAAAAACTACAGTGAGATCGAAAGCGCATTGTTACACCTGATGAAGCTCCATAAAATTGGGAAGAATTCAGTAACATCTGATCGGATATAGAGAAGTATACCATGATATAGCAGGCTATAATATGGTTGTAGGGGTATAGAAGTGAAAAAACGGATTGCGTTTAAGAATTTATTTATATTTATGATAAAAATTTATCGGAAATATATTTCTCCTCTTAAGAGAACGCCTAGTTGTATCTATACACCTACCTGCTCTTTATATGCAATGGAAGCATTGGAAAAGTATGGAGTCTTCAAGGGAACATATTTAACTGTGAGACGAGTATTACGCTGCCATCCCTTTCACAGGGGAGGGTATGACCCAGTCCCATAATCATTGGTGTCGGTAGGACAGCAGCTCTAAGGAGGAAAAATAATTGGTGGTTACATTATTAACGGCAGGCGGCGGAATATTAGCACCGATCGCAACCGTACTAGGCTGGATCATGAATGCAATTTATGAATTTTTTCATATCTTCGGCATTCAAAACATTGCATTATCCATTATCGTTTTTACCTTTATCGTAAGAACTTTGATGCTTCCTTTAACTATCAAACAACAGAAATTTACGAAGCTCTCATCCAGAATGAATCCTGAATTGCAGAAGATTCAAGCAAAATATAAGGGTAAGAAGGATGAGGTTTCTTTAAGAAAACAGCAAGAGGAATCACAGGCACTCTATCAGAAGTACGGTGCAAATCCGACCTCCGGATGTTTGCCGATGCTGATTACATTACCGATTATGTTTGCTTTGTACTCGGTAATTAATAATATTCCTGCATATGTAACCTCTGTAAAGGCTTTATACGATACAGTTGCGACCGGTGTGCAGGGAACCGCAGGATATCAGGATATATTGAAGGGTATTCTGGAGAATGCGACCAATATACGGTTAACTGGGAATAACGACCTGTCAACAATCAATTATATTATTGATGTCCTGGCAAAATTCCAGAAAGCACAATGGGATGCTTTAACGGCTGCAATCCCTTCCTTACAGGATGTGATAGCCAGGTCCTATGTAGATATCAAGCATGTAAATAACTTCTTAGGTCTGAATATTGCGGAAAAGCCGGGCTGGGCCTTCCCCGGAATTTTAGTTCCCATTCTGGCCATGGTATTACAATTTGTACAGGGTAAGCAGATTGAAGTTAAGAATAAGACAGCGAATGCAGATCCTACAGCGAATGCTATGAAGTCCATGAATGTTGTTATGCCGGTGATGTCCGGTGTATTCTGCGTTACCTTACCTACCGGTATTGGTATCTACTGGATAGCAACAAGTGTTTATGCTATTATACAGCAGTTCTTTGTAAATAAGTATATGGACAAGATTGATGTTGATGAGTTGATTGCAAAAAATGTTGCGAAGGCATCCAAAAAAAGATCATTTATCAATACACCGTCATCCGCAGCACCGGCTACATCAATGCGGGATCTGGCAAAGATGCAGACTAAATCAATAGATAGTTCTGTATATGACAAGGCAAAGGTTACTGAAACCTCCGAAGCAAACAACGGACAGGAGGATTCTTCAAGCAGTATTGCGGATAATACTGCCTCCGGCCCTAAGAGTATTTCAGAGATAGCCAACCTTCTCAAGAACAGGAACATTGAAAAGGGGGATAAATAGCAATGGATTGGAGAGAAATTACTGGTAAAACAGTGGATGAAGCTTTAACAAACGCTATGCTTGAACTTGGAACTACAATTGATCATTTGGAGTATGAAGTAATTGAGAACGAAACCAGCGGTTTCCTTGGAATGTTCGGAAAGCCTGCGAAGATTAGAGCAAGAATCAAGATTACTATTGAAGGAACCACAAAAAGATTCTTAACCGATGTATTCCAAGCTATGGGAATTGGTGCTACGGTAGAAGTTAGCTATGATGAGGAAAACGCAGCCGTAGAAGTAAATATTGATGGCGACGAGATGGGTGTTTTAATCGGAAAAAGAGGACAAACCTTAGATTCTCTTCAGTATTTGGTAAGTCTGGTTGTCAATAAAAATAGTGAAAACTATATTAAAGTCAAACTGGATACTGAGAATTATCGCGCAAGAAGAAAAGAGACACTTGAAAATCTTGCGAAGAATATCGCTTATAAAGTAAAGAGATCAAGAAAGCCAGTTTCTCTTGAGCCTATGAATCCCTATGAAAGAAGAATCATCCATTCTGCTTTACAGAATGATAAGTATGTTGAGACTTATTCTGAGGGAGAGGAACCGTACCGTAAGGTTGTAATCAATATTAAGAAGACATTGCGTGATTCAAAACCGAATAAGCCGTCAGGAAATTACCGCAAGGATGATTACCGGGGTGGTTCCAAGGGCTATAATAAGCCTTTTAACACCAGCAAGAGCGGCTATAACAAGAATTACAGTACGGATTATAAGAAGGATTACGAAAAATATAAGGAAAGCAAAAAAGAAAAAGAAGCAGCTGTAAAAGAAGTTTAAGCAATTATTTGTATGTTGATAATGGGTGTCTTAAAAGTAGAGCATACTTTAAGGCACCTTTTTATTCTTGTTTTTATATGCGGTATGTTCCGCAGGTTTCGATCATCGGAGGTGAAAGTGTGAAAACAGATACCATTGCCGCAATTGCTACCGGATTAAGCAATGCTGGTATCAGTATAATAAGAATTAGCGGAGATTTGGCTTTTGATATCATTGACCGAATCTATCGTTCCAGGTCCGGTCATAAAATTCTGTCGGAGGAAAAAAGTCATACCATCCATTATGGATACATTTATGATGGTGAACAGCTCATGGATGAGGTAATGGTAGCAATCATGCGTTCTCCGGCTACTTATACCAGAGAGGATACCGTGGAAATCAATTGTCACGGAGGAATTGTAGTCACCCGCAGAATTTTGGAGACGGTATTAAAGCAAGGAGCAAGGATAGCGGAACCGGGAGAGTTCACAAAAAGAGCATTCTTAAACGGAAGAATTGATTTATCACAGGCGGAAGCAGTATGTGATATTATTTCTGCCAGAAATGAACTGGCCTTAAAGAATTCTTTGAACCAGCTAAGAGGAAGAGAACGGCAGCTAATTATTGAATTGAGGGAGAAGATTCTCAGGGATATCGCGTTTATTGAAGCAGCGTTGGATGATCCGGAGCACATCAGTCTTGAAGGCTTTGATTTTGAATTAAGGAAGAATCTTGATTTTGAGTGTGGAAAAATTGAGCTGCTGCTTAAGGATGCAGGAAATGGCAGACTTATAAAAGAGGGAATCAAAACAGTTATTGTCGGAAAACCCAATGCAGGAAAATCCAGCTTACTTAATTCCCTGGTAGGTGAGGAAAGAGCGATTGTGACAGATATTGCTGGAACTACCAGAGATAC
The DNA here is from genome assembly GCA_023437885.1 of Bacillota bacterium. GTDB lineage: Bacteria > Bacillota > Clostridia > Lachnospirales > Lachnospiraceae > Mobilitalea. Next base: position 7,087 of record JAEZFH010000258.1, read on the forward strand.
CCTGGAGGAGACAATCAATTTTAATGGTATAATGCTTAATGTCATAGATACAGCCGGCATCAGAGATACGAAGGATGTTATTGAAAAGATGGGGGTAGAGAAGGCTCTTCGGATTGCTTCGGAGGCAGATCTTATCCTGTATGTTCTGGATTCTTCCACTGAGCTGGATGAAAATGATGAAGCTATTTTACATTTAATTCAGGATAAAAAATCAATTCTGCTTTTGAATAAATCTGATTTGGAGCAGCGGATCACGATAGAAGGAATGAAAAGTAAAATAACTCATCCGGTAATTAGTATCTCTGTTAAGGAGAATACAGGGTTGGAGGAATTTGAGAGAACAATTAAGGATATGTTTTTTGGAGGAGAATTGCCCTTTAATGAAGATATTTATATTACCAATGAGCGACATAAGGAAGCGTTTATTCATGCATTGGAAAGCTTGAAATTGGTCCTTCAGAGTGTAGATGCAGGAATGCCGGAGGATTTTTATTCTATAGATTTGATGGCGGCATATGAGGTGTTAGGAAGAATTATTGGGGAGAACGTGGAAGAAGATTTGGTAAATATGATATTTAAAGAATTTTGCATGGGGAAATAAACTTCACTATGGAATTTAAGGAAGGGAATGGAAGGTATATGCCATATGTATATGAAAGCTATGATGTGGTAGTGGTAGGTGCGGGGCATGCGGGCTGTGAAGCAGCATTGGCTTCTGCCAGGATGTCTTTGGATACGATATTATTTACAATGAGTATGGACAGTATTGCTTTAATGCCCTGTAATCCTAATATCGGAGGGACGTCAAAGGGACATTTGGTGAGAGAGATTGATGCCTTAGGCGGTGAAATGGGAAAGAATATCGATAAGGCCTATATTCAGTCAAAAATGCTGAATGTATCCAAGGGGCCTGCGGTTCATTCCCTGCGAGCTCAGGCAGATAAGCAGGAATATTCAAATTCCATGCGAAGAATCCTGGAAAGCACTCCTAATCTGATGCTGAAGCAGGCAGAGGTAGTGAAGATTCTTACGGAGGATCATAAGGTTACAGGTGTCATGACTTATTCAGGTGCGGTTTATCCCTGTAAGGCAGTGATTTTGTGTACGGGAACCTATCTGAATGCGAGATGTATCTATGGTGAAACCATAAATCAGACCGGACCCAATGGATTACAGGCAGCAACACATTTGACCGATTCCTTAAGGGAACTGGGGATAGAAATGTACCGTTTTAAAACAGGAACCCCTGCAAGAATAGATAAGAGATCCATTGATTTTAGCAAAATGGAGGAGCAGTTTGGTGACGAAAGAGTTATTCCATTTTCGTTTACAACAAAGAGGGAGAATCTGCAGAAGGAGCAGATATCCTGTTGGCTGACCTATACCAATGAAAAAACTCATGAGATAATCCGGGCTAATATAGACAGGTCTCCTCTTTATAGCGGAGACATTAAGGGGACAGGACCGCGTTACTGCCCTTCGATCGAGGATAAAGTAGTAAAGTTTGCAGATAAGGACAGGCACCAGGTATTTATTGAGCCGGAGGGTCTTTATACCAATGAAATGTATATAGCCGGCATGTCAAGCTCTCTTCCCGAAGATGTTCAGTATCAGATGTACCGTTCCGTATCGGGGATGGAGAATGCCAGGATTGTCCGTAACGCATATGCGATCGAATATGATTGCATCAATCCAATGCAGCTGAAGCCTTCCCTGGAGTTTAAGAATGTGGAAGGCCTGTTCAGCGGAGGACAATTTAACGGAAGCTCCGGGTATGAGGAAGCGGCGGCCCAGGGATTGATTGCAGGTATTAATGCTGCGTTAAAGATATTTCAAAGGGAGCCGCTGGTTATTGACCGTTCGGAGGCTTATATCGGAGTATTGATCGATGATCTTGTAACCAAGGAGACCCATGAGCCTTATCG
>JAEZFH010000262.1 GCA_023437885.1 Bacillota bacterium
GTTCAAAGAGTGAACGTGGACTTACACCGCAGCTCTGTGGAGGTCGATTATAACGAACCTGCAAAGGAAAGTGAAATACGCGCCGGAATTGAGAAAGCAGGCTGCTGGATAAGATAAAGGCAGAAAAATTATTCCTGCTGCCGTATTTTCCGCATTCAAAAAAGAAGTATGTAGAGATTTCGCATCCCTGCATACTTCTTTTATTATAACAGGACCTCCGCCCACAGATCATCCGGTGGAATAGGCGCTTTCGGATCACCCGAAAACGTCGGGTTCGGAGGATCCACGCGGTCACACCTTAATATCCGCTTTTATTCCAAGATACTCCCGGTTCTCATCCAAGATTGGCTGGATTACCTCATATACAAATTCTTCCGTCTGTTCCTTGGCTCTGCCGGTATACAATGCCGGATCCATGGCAGCCCTCAGTTCTTCTAAACTCATATTGAAGGCCGAATCCCCAGCAATCAGTTCCAGCAGATTGTTCTCCAGTCCCTTTTCCTTCACATTCCTGCCGGCTTCCATGGACAGGGTACGAATCCTTTCATGAAGCTCCTGGCGGTCTCCGCCGGCCTTTACTGCCGCCATCATGATATTCTCGGTTGCCATGAACGGAAGCTCTGCCATCAGGCGCTTCTCGATTACCTTGGGATACACCACCAGGCCGTCCACCACATTCAGATACAGATCCAGAATACCGTCCGCCGCAAGAAAGGCTTCCGGCACACTGATTCTCTTGTTCGCTGAATCGTCCAGAGTCCTCTCAAACCATTGGGTAGCCGCAGTAATCGCAGGATTCATTGCATCTGCCATAACATAATTCGCCAGGGATGCAATCCGTTCACTTCTCATGGGGTTTCTCTTATATGCCATCGCCGAGGACCCAATCTGGTTCTTCTCAAAGGGCTCCTCAATCTCCTTCAGATGCTGCAGCAGCCGGATATCATTGGAGAACTTGTGGGCACTTACGGCAATCCCGGACAATACATTGAGCACACGAAGATCCACCTTTCTGGAATAGGTCTGTCCGGCTACGGGATAACAGCCGGAAAATCCCATCTTCTCAGCAATTGTTTGATCCAGTCTCTTAATTTTATCATGGTCTCCGTCAAATAACTCCATAAAGCTTGCCTGGGTACCGGTTGTTCCCTTGGAGCCCAGCAGCTGCATCGTATCTATCAGATAACACAGATCATCGTAATCCAGTTTTAATTCCATGAGCCACAGGGCTGCTCTTTTCCCCACCGTGGTAGGCTGTGCCGGCTGAAAATGGGTAAATGCCAGTGTGGGAAGTGCACGGTATTCCATAGCAAATTCCGACAGCTTGTCCATCACATTCACCAGCTTCTTCTTCACCAGCTTCAGCGCCTCGGTCATGACAATAATATCAGTATTATCTCCGACATAGCAGGAGGTGGCCCCCAGGTGGATGATCCCTTTTGCTTTGGGACACTGCTCACCGTAAGCATACACATGACTCATAACATCATGGCGCACCAGAGCTTCCCGCTCCTTCGCAACCTCATAATTAATATCCTCCTGAAAAGCCTTCAGCTCATCAATCTGTTCCTGAGTTATGTTTAATCCTAATTCCTTCTCTGTCTCAGCAAGTGCTACCCAAAGCTTTCTCCAGGTTCTGAACTTCATATCCGGCGAGAAGATATATTGCATCTCCTTTCCCGCATAACGTTCGGATAAGGGTGACATATATTTATCGTTACTCATCTCTCCTGCCCCTTTCTATTTCCATCGGCCCGTTCCGCCGATCATCCCAGCCCTGATACACAAATACCAGTATAACAAAATAAAAGCATTCTATCCAGTCAAAAAATCAGGTCAAACCTCGTATTCCCCCCGGATATCCTCCTTAGGCGGTTCCACCGGATAATTGCCGGTAAAGCAGGCATCACAATAGCCGGTATCTCCGCCAATCATATCGCTCAGTCTTTCCACCTCCAGATACCCCAGGGAATCCGCTCCAATCATGTCACAAATCTGTTCTACGGTATTATTATGGGCAATCAGCTGCTCTTCGGTGGGCACGTCCGTTCCGAAGTAGCAGGGATAGAGAAAGGGCGGAGAGCTGATCCGGACATGGACCTGCGTTGCTCCGGCTTTCTTCAGCATCTTAACGATCTTGGCACTGGTAGTACCCCTTACAATGGAATCGTCAATCATAACCACACGCTTCCCCCGAACTACCTCAGGCAATACATTCAGCTTGATACGTACACTGGAGACACGCAGTGACTGCTTCGGCTTAATGAAGGTTCTTCCTACATAGCTGTTTTTGACAAATGCCATTCCGAAGGGAATTCTTGATTCCAGAGAATACCCCATCGCTGCAGCATTGCCGGAATCCGGTACTCCCACTACAACATCCGCTTCGACCGGATGCGTCTGAGCCAGGATTCTTCCGGCCATAATTCTGGAATTATAGACGCTGACACCGTCAAAATAGGTATCCGGCCTGGCAAAATAAATATATTCAAAGATACATTTTGCAATCTTGGGACCGCACCGGGAGGTATCGGAATGAATTCCGTCCTCATTGATCATAACCACCTCACCCGGCAGTACATCCCGGACAAATTCCGCATCCGCAGCATAAAGCGCGGCTGTCTCAGAGGAAAGGAAGTAGGCATTATTCTTCTTGCCGATACAAAGCGGGGGGAAGCCGTGAGGATCCCTGGCTCCGATCAGCTTTCTCGGACTCATGATTACCAGGGAATACGCACCGCTCAGCTTCTTCATGGCCCGTGCCACCGCTTCTTCTACCGTAGCACTGTTCAGACGTTCCCTCGCGATATGATAGGCAATTACCTCAGAATCAATGGTGGTCTGGAATATCGCACCCGTATATTCCAGCTCCCGCCTCAGCTCCGGGGTATTCACCAGGTTGCCGTTATGGGCGAGAGCAAGCGTTCCCTTGATATAATTCAAAACCAGAGGCTGGGTATTGTTGATATTACTTCCGCCTGCGGTGGAATAACGCACATGTCCGACCCCGATATTGCCGCCGACCAGACCCTCCAGGTGCTCCTGGGAGAATACTTCGCTTACCAGTCCCATTCCTTTCCAGGCCTTTACCTTTCCCTTGGGTCCCCGGGTATCACTGACGGCAATGCCGCAGCTTTCCTGCCCTCTGTGCTGGAGGGCAAACAAACCATAATAAATTGAGGATACGACATCGCCGCCATCAAAATCATAGACGCCGAATACTCCGCATTCCTCATGCAATTCATCGGGATGATAGTTATCGAATTCCATATTCATGAGTTCTGTTCCTTTCTCTTATCCTTGCCCATGCTCCCCATATAAACGGAGAGGCTGTCCAAAGCAACCAGTACCACCATGATATATTGACACCCTATCCGGTATAATACCGCCTATATCACTCATACGATTGCGTGCCTGAGCAGCCCCCATCGATTATTCTATTGAATTCCCAGACGCTTAAATACTTCCTGATAGGCATCCTCAACATTGCCAAGATCCCTGCGGAAACGGTCCTTATCTAATTTTTCATGTGTATTGATATCCCATAATCTGCAGGTATCGGGAGAAATCTCATCCGCAAGAATAATCTGCCCCTGATATCTGCCGAATTCTATTTTAAAATCAATCAGCTCAATGCCTATGCTTTCAAAATATCTGCACAGCACCTCATTTACCTTGAATGCATATTGGGTTATGGTCTCAATCTCTTCTCTTGTGGCAATACCGATGGCAATCGCATAGTAGTCATTAATCATCGGATCACCCAAAGCATCGTCCTTATAGGAAAATTCCAGAGTAGGACTGACAAAACGGATTCCCTCTTCCATGCCCATCTTTTTGGCAAAGCTTCCGGCCGATACATTTCTGATGATTACCTCCAGGGGAACAATCTCAACCTTCTTCACTGCGGTCTCCCGGTCGCTTAACTCCTGGACATAATGGGTAGGAACACCTTCCTTCTCCAGCAAACGGAATACATGGTTGGACATTCTGTTATTAATTGCTCCTTTGCCTACAATCGTACCCTTCTTAATACCGTTAAATGCTGTAGCATCATCCTTATAGTCTACGATTAAAACATCTTCCATATCCGTCAAATAAACCTTTTTTGCTTTTCCTTCATAGAGCATGTCTAATTTTTTCATCGTAATTGCCACCTATCCTTTACCGTATTTACTCTTCTAATTATAAAGGAACAAGATAATTACGCAATAGTTTTTTGCCCTACGTATGATATGTATATCAACCTTCATTTATTAGAAAATATAATAAATAGTGCATTTTCACAGATTCAACGTTGGGCAATCCACAACCGAAGCCAAACTTTGGAAACCCTAGTCCTGCGTTCAGTCTAAAAAAAGAATTCCCAAGGTCATGTCCACAGGATGACATGACCTTGGGAAAACGAAGGCTTCCAAACGCAAATGACTTTTTGAACAGTCAACTGTCAGAGCCGATAAGATTTCAAGCATCTTATTTCAAATCAAACACACGTTTTGCAATATTTTCCGAAGCATGTCCATCCTCAAGAGAACAGAATCTCTCATAGAATACCCGATATTTTTCCTGATACTGATCCGATATGTCGTCTATGTTCCTGATTGCCTCTACCACTTCTTCGTTGGTGAACAGCAGCGGTCCCGGAACCTCCGATTCGATATCCATATAGAAGCCCCGAAGCATGTCACGGTACTTATCCAGATCATAGGTATAGAATAAAATCGGGCGCTTCAAATTCGCATAGTCAAAGAATACGGAGGAGTAGTCTGTAATCAGCAGGTCCGAGATCAGATACAGCTCCGAAATATCGTCATATTTGCATACATTATACGCAAAGTCCTCCAGGCCGGTAACATCCAGAGCATCCGCTATAAAATAATGGGTACGAAGCAGCACGACATAATCCTTGCCCAGCTCCTTCTTCAGCAGATGAAGATCAAGCTTTAGTGCGAATTTATATTCTCCTCGCCCGTAATACTCATCGTCACGCCAGGTAGGCGCATACAGGATTGTCTTCTTATTCTCCGGTATCCGCAGCTTTCTCTTAATTTCAGCCGCGATTTCATCCCTGTTTGGACTATGTAATATATCATTCCTCGGATAGCCGAACTCCAGCATCTCCTTATCAAATAAAAAGGCACTGCGGAAAGCTTCGCTGGAGAATTTGTTGGCGGCTACCAGGTAATCCCATACTCTTGACTGCTTGTAGAATTGCGCCTTGTATAAGGGTGAGGCTCCCATTACCTCTTCCTGGTCAAATACCAGCTTCTTCAACGGAGTACCGTGCCAGGTTTCAAGGAATACATTACCTTCCCTCTTCCTCATCCACTCCGGCTGGCGTACATTAAAGACATTATACTTACTTCGGGCCAGATAATAGCAATAGCGTATGCTGAACCGCTTCACCTTGGTCGGATGATAAGGGATCTCCGTCCTACTGTTAACTACCCAGATAAAACGGTATTTTCCCGGGTAGTTCTTACACAGATACTCATATATGTACTTGGGGCTGTCCGAATAACTCTTGCCAAAAAAGCTCTCGCAAATAACCCAATTTTCCTTTAAGGACATCTTGGTAAAGAATTTGTGGTAAAGATAATATGCAAATACCCGGTTATTTTTCTTAATCTTCCTGAATTTCTTCATTCCCAGATGTCTGGTTACAACCAGGGTAGCTTTCGTCACATTGTTCTTCAGCAGAGCCTTGACTATTCTTTTCCTGTAGCCCTTCAGTCTCTTTATCTTATCCGGATGCACCTCTTCCATCGCTTTTCTCATTGCCTGAAAACGGTCCGTACGCCATATTTCCTTTCCGCTGCGGCGAAGCCTTGGCGCATAGGTACCGGAATAATAAGCGATAAGCTTATCCTCCAGGTATCCCCTCAGAGCAGTATTTTCCTGAGTATACTCCCTTGCCTGCCGGTATGCCAGAAGATATTCTTCAAATTTGTCCTCCGTCTTGGACTGGGACAGGGCAGGATAATGAATCGGATCATTATGCTTTCTCTTGATGTAGATAGCCTCCGGTACATAGTAGCAGGTTCTTACTAACTGCAAAACCTGTACCAGAAAGGTGGAATCAGAGAAAAAGATGTAATTTTCGTTAAAACGTATCTCATTCTCCCTAAGAAAGCTGCGCCGGAAGAGGATGCCCAGCACCGAGATATTGCGAAGCCCTTTTCTGGTGACAAGAAGAGAATGATAAGCTTCCGCGATCTTCTCAAGAGCTTCCGCATCCACATTGGCTGCTGCCGCCAGCTTCTCCTGTACCTTCAGTATTTTCTTCTGTCTGCGGGTCAGCTTGGGAGTGTCGCTTTCCTCCGCGGCTTCTGCGGTAACCTCTTCCATTATCTCCTGTTCGGATGCTTCCTGTTCTCCCTGTTCCTGATCCTGCTCCTCGGCCTGCTCCTCATTTGGCACAATCGAGGCCAGGTAAACCGCTCTACGAAACCAGGT
>JAEZFH010000380.1 GCA_023437885.1 Bacillota bacterium
GACATATACTCCGCCGTACTTTTTAGCGCAGGAGAGGCCGAACATATGGTCATCCTCATTGATGGTTCCGCCCACGGCACAAAGACTGTTATGACAATTGGTGAGCACATAGGGAACCGGAAATTTCTCCAGACCGCTGGCTCTTGCCGTTTGGATAATGCCGACGAAGGTAATATCATGGGACGTCAGCTTATCAAACTTGATTTTCAATTTTTTATCGTTATCTGAGGTGTTGTGTCTGTTTAAAATACCATAAGCCATGGTCCCTTTTCTGGCAGCTTCCTTATCCCCCGGGAAGCCGGTTTTAGCCTTCAACCCGGCTAAGTCAGACTCCTCTGCGATTTCACTGCCATTTATTAAATAAGCACCGCTTTCATACAGTTTTATCATAGTTTCCTCCATTCCCGCACATGCATCCTACGAGACGATCCATACTTTATTACAGTATAAGTAATTAGTCTTCCACATACCCTTCCGCCAGATTAACTGTAAAACGTTCATTACATTCAATTCTGGGGTTGGCAAAAATTCCGGGCTTTGCCTTCACCTTCAGAGTTATATTACCATCCTTGTCCGCTGCAAAATCAATTGAGGTTTTGCCGGAATAATTATCGTTAAAATATCCTGCATCGACAAATAATTCATCATAACCTTCAAATTTAAAACGAACCTCCAGGTTGGCCTCTGCATAGAACAGATTGATGGGTTCCTGGGGCAGAACCGTCTTCTCGCCCGCACCCAGCTCAGTAATATTGACGCCCTCATTGTAAGCTTCCTCCGGACCAACAAAGAAGGCCTTCACATATTCCAGCTTCAGATCCGTATTATTATTCACGACCATCTTATTGTCCGTATTCTCAATGTATATAAATACTCCTATGATAACTAATATCACAGCAACTGCAATACCTGTGATGGTTAATTTTCTCTTTGATTCAAAGAATTCTTGAGGCTTTTCAGTCTTTTTCGCTTTCACTCGGATTTTTCTCATTTTTGTCATTCCTCCATATATTTATAAATTTTCAGACATCCTTAATGATAATCGGTAATATAAAAATAAGCAAGCATTTTTTCTAATTGAGACTATGATACTGTATTGCACATTTAGGGTATCTTACTTCGTGCTGCATCATCCGGCATGGTGAGTCCCTTTAAAAGGCATAGGAGCCATTTAAAGGGTATGGCGAAACCTTTTAAGAATAGAAGGCCTGCAATGACTGCAGGCCTTCCAATGATATTTATTTGATGCAGTACCGCTGCTATCTCTGTACTCTTCCGGAAGCATCTCCGCCCACCAAAGCATCTACATCCGCTCTGGATACGAGATTGAAATCCCCGGGTATCGTATGCTTTAATGCGGAAGCAGCAACCGCAAATTCCAGTGCCTGCTCCATGGACTTACCATCCAGCAGACCGCAGACCAAGCCGCCGGCAAAGGCATCGCCGCCGCCTACACGGTCTACAATACGGATATTGTACTTTTTGGAATGGTAGAAGTTTGTCCCATCATAAATGCATGCAGACCAGCCGTTATCGGAAGCGGAATGGCTCTCTCTTAAGGAGCTTACCACATATTTAAAGTTGAATTTCTTAATCATCTGCTCAAAGATATCCTGGTATCCTGAAAGCTCCAGCTCGCCGCTGGTTACATCGGTTTTCCCCGGCTTGAATCCGAGAACCTTCTCCGCATCCTCTTCATTACCAATACACACATCCACATATTGCATCAGATTTGTCATAATTCTCTGCGCCTTCTCAGAAGACCAGAGCTTCTTGCGGAAGTTAAGATCTACGGACACCGTGATATTTTTTCTCTTAGCAGCCTTCAGGGCCTCTTCAGTCAGGTATGCAGCCTTATCGCTGACCGCAGGGGTAATTCCGGTAAAGTGGAACCAATCGGCACCTTCAAAAATGGAATCGAAATCAAAATCAGAGGGATCAGCCTCGGCAATGGATGCATGAGCTCTATCATAAACAACATTCGAGGCTCTCATGGAAGCGCCGGTTTCCAGGAAGTAGATACCCAGCCTTTCTCCGCCTCTTGCAACAAAATCGCAATTCACATTATGCTTTCTCAATGCGGCAACCGCGCTGTCACCGATGGGATTCTTCGGAACCTTTGTAACAAAATATGCGTTATGACCGTAATTGGCCAGGGAAACCGCCACATTCGCCTCTCCGCCGCCATAACATACATCAAAGCTGTCGGACTGAATAAATTTTTGATATCCAGGGGTTGAAAGACGGAGCATAATCTCTCCCATTGTAATTACCTTTGCCATGTTATCTCTCTCCTTATAGTATAAATGATGGTCGCAATTCATAAACAGTATAGTTCCCAAAGAGACATTCGTCAATGGCAAAATGACCTTAAAAACTCGTAATTATTGCGGTTTACAGTTCAGTTGGGATACCACCGGCCAGCTGAGCCTTCCGGCTATATCTTTTCCTTCCGTAACCCATTGCCACGGAGCATCGAGACGATTCCCAGCAGCATGCTGATGATAGCAATAAAAAAGGGCAGGATAACCTCGGAGCCGGATGCCTTAGAAATATCAGAAAGACACAGCAGCAATGCAATCATTGAAATAACCGCAAAAATCAAACCATTCAGAAAACATCTGAATTTACTGTATCTGTATCGGTAAACCATTCGTTTCATAAAATCCTCCCTCGTTTCATAAATACACAATTAGTAGCCTCTAACTATTAAACGAAGGAAAGCTGGAAAGCGTTGCATGATTTTCAAATATTTTTAAAAAAAATAACAAGTTTTTCAAAAATAGGATAAAATGTTACCTTAATCCAGTAATTGTTCGAACTCATCCATAGGTACCGGCTTATAAAAAAGATACCCCTGAGCCATATCACACCGGCTTTCCCGGATAAATTCCATCTGCTCCGCGGTTTCAACACCTTCGGAAACTACCTTGAGGCCAAGTCCTTTCGCCAGGGAGATAATTCCTGAGATGATAATTTTATCCTGCACTCCCATGGTATTCTCCATGAAGAATTCCCGGTCAAGCTTCAGAATATCAATCGGAAGGGTTTTCAGCAGATTCAGGGAAGAATAGCCGGAACCAAAATCATCAATGGAGATTAAAAAGCCCTGCTTACGCAAGCTTTTTACAAAATGAAGCAGCCGGTCCAAATCGTTCAGGAAGATATTCTCTGTTATCTCCAATTCAATCAGGTTGGCAGGAATACCGTATTTATCCAACAACAGTATCAACCGCTGTGTGAAGTTTGAATTGTCCAGGTGCATTCTTGAAACATTCAAGGAAAGGATAATCGGATTTTTTCCCTGATCGATCCAATCCCGAAGAGCACCCAGAGCAACCTCGTAAACATAAAAATCCATCTCTGCAATAAAGCCGTTTTTCTCAAAGATCGGTATGAATTCCGCCGGATTCATCAGCTCACCTTGGGGAAGCCTCCAGCGGACCAAAGCTTCCGCACCGGTAATCCTCAGGGTCTCAAGGTCGACCTTAGGCTGCAGATATACTACAAATTCCTTGTTTTTAAGTGCACTGTACATGTTGCTTTCCACCATATTCTCTTTCATAATTTTCTCATGAAGCAGGTTGTCATAGATGGCGTAGCTGCTTTTATGGACACCCTTTATTGTTTTTCTGGCCAGATTGGCCCGGTCAATGGCAATGCTTAATACCCGGTTCTCCGGATTCAGAAAGTAAATACCGCTGATTAATACAACGTTCACGCCCAAGAAACTGTTGTTTAAATCCTTAATAATGGAGGAGTAACAATAATTGATTCGTTCGAGGATCTCTTCCCGGTCCTTATAAGTCAGGAGCATGACAAAAATATCCGCGGTGATCCGGCAGAACAGTTCATTTTTTTTAATCAGCTTCCCGGTTTTTCTGGCAAAATGCATCAGTATTTCATTGCCGGTAGAATAGCCCCACTCATCGTTAATATTTTTGAATTTATCAAAATCACAGTACATTACGAAATACTTCTGCTCCCGGTTCTCTGCCAGCAATCTCATACCCTCCGCTTCAAACCGGGACAGGGTAAGCAAGCCTGTCATGGGATCTTTCGCGTTAACACGCTCTATGAAGCCGGTAACATCGGAGGTGGTTACCATCCAGATTGCTCCGCCTTCCGGATCCGTCAGTCTGGAGGCGGTTGAACTGTACCAGGAAGCGGTTTCATTGTTATAGGCTTCGATGGAGTAGCTTTGATTTCCGTCGCACAAACCGTTCAGCGGGCAGGGATCACAGGGGAAATCCCGGTGATAGATTGCACGGTAGCAAGACTCTCCCTGAGCGGCATTGGGATGCAGCTTCCGGGTGTAATTACTGAAGTAAACCAGTTGATGAGTACCTTCTCTTACGGCATAATTACAAAGCTTCTGATTATTCAAAGTGGCCTGGGTAAAAAACAGCTCGTTATCCAGTACCTTTTTGTGATTAAGCTGAATTATGTAGGTGCTGATTAATTTAGTCAGGGTATAAAGGGTATCCAGATCCCGCTTATCCCAGCGCCTGGCAGCGACACAGTCCTCATAGCTGATGCAGCCGATTTCCATCCTGTCACAGCTGATGGTACACTGAACCAGTGCGCGGATATGGCCGGAACGGTAATAGCTTTGCTGAAGAGGCGAAATATCTGCCGCTTCGATATCATTAATGTAATGTACCCCCTTCTCACCGTAATGGTTCCTGCAAGCCTCCATCCTGTCATAAGCTTCTTTCGGCCCGGGAGTTTTGGCAGAAGGAATGCCGGTATTGCACCATTCATAGCTGATGCTGGTCTGAGTGCCGTGGAATGCATTTTCGCAGATTACAATGCGGGACAGATCATAATAATTACCTATCTCACGGATTATTTTTTGAATCGCGGCTTTAACATCCTGGGAGCGGTTAACAATATCCACCGCGTAATTAAAAAGACGCTTATCCATCTCCGGCGTGGTGCGGTCAATCAGCTCCGCCCTGATCCAGTGCCGGCTGCACTGGCCCTTGTCCTGTCCGGCTTCCTCCATCCCGGGTTCATAAAGGTGGTGCTGGTTCTTGCCCTGTGCTTTTGCATTGTGCAGAGCTCTGTCCGCTTTTTGATAAAGGGCATCATAAGTAACACCGTCCTTGGGAAAGACAGATATTCCGATGCTGACGGTTATCTTATCGCCTGCCGGTGTCCCCATCAAATGTCCTCCGGCTATGTCACTGATTTTTCTTGCGGTTTCCTGAGCATCTTCTATTCGGGTTATTCCCTGCTGAAGAACCACAAACTGATCACCGCCGATCCGGCCGGCAATATCCGTACTGTCCAGGAAGTTTTCTAAGTTCTTTGCAAAATTCTCAAGAAGAAGATCCCCGAAAAAATGTCCCCAGGCATCGTTCGTCTTTCTAAAATCATCAATGTCGATAATCATGAAATTGCAGATTTCTTCCAAGCCTGAAGCAACGCTTTCCTGAAGGCACTGCTCTATTATCTCTTTTGTTGCATTCCGGTTATATAGTCCTGTCAGAGGATCAAGCCTTGATTTGTGCAAAAGCTTATCTGCTTCCCGGTGCTCTTTATCTATATTAATAGTGCGTCCGATTATAAAAAGAGGGCTTCCCAAGGTATTCCTTAAACAAACCCCTTCATAACGGACCCAGATATATTCATTGTTATCTCCCATAATCCGAAGCTCATACTGCAGGGATTCTTCTCCCCTGTCCATACTGTCACAGTATTGATGAAATACAGCGATATCCTCAGGGTGGACCCATCCCTTCTCCAGGGCAAAGCTCCGGTATTTTTTGATGCTTCTATTATTTTTGAAATATTTACCTTTTATTTTACGAGTCTGGTGCAGTTCCTGCTCCCGGATATCATATTCCCAGAATGCACAGTCCATCAGCTCAGCGGTCAGCCGGGATTTTTCCTTTTCCAGCTCTATGACCGCCCTGGCTTCCTTTTTCTCACTCTGATCCTGGAAATTCAAAAGAATACCCTGCACGGCATTATCCTGTGCAGAACAAATTTGCAGAAGAACCAGGTAATCGATATGATCCTTGCCGGTAATCTCCACCTGGTAAGACTTGATAAGTGTTGTTTTTATACTGGGGCTGCTACTATTTTGCCGGGCCTCCTGAATATCCTTCCTTAGTTCGTCGACTGCCGCTCTCAAATCAGGGCTGAGCTGTACTAATTCCGTATTCTGAATATCATGACCATAGTCATTGCAGCCAATACCGGCAATCTCCTGCATTAAGGGTGTTGCATAAATCAGGATACCGCTTTCATCCAGATACAATCCGGCAATTCTGCCATATTCCAGGAACTGGCGGAAGCCGTCAGCCATATTCCAGGTGTCATTCATCGGTAATTTTTTATCGTCTGTAAGCTTCAACTGAGTCTCTCTCCTGTAACCATAATTTGAATGTCATATGCACTGCTTGAATCATATTGCTCTATACGTAAAGCTTATAAAAATTACTAGGGTCGATTTGATTATAGTACAAATTCCCAGTTTAATCAATGAAAACAACAGCATGCTTCACAAACCACTCATATGTAAAAAAAGAGGAGGACATGGAACCGTTGTTCCATGTCTTCCCATACTTTGTCAATTCTGATCTGCAATCTGCCTGCCGTAGGAGATACACTCCTGCAGATTCTGCTCCTCCGGTACCCAAAGCTGCCGTATACCGTCATTCATGATGACAAAGCCGGCATCCTTAAGATGACCGGTCAGCAGCTTTACTGCCTCACCGCTCCAGCCATAGCTTCCGAAAGCCGCTGCTTTTTTATTTTTGAATTTCAAGCCCTTAACCATCTCCAGAAGGCCTCCCAGAGAATAAAGATAACCATTATTTACGGTCGGTGCACCCATCAGAATGGCTTTTGATTTGAATATCTCGGTAATAACGTCATTCTTATCCTCCTTGGCAGCATTCATCAATTTGACTTTAACCTCCGTGTCCTGCTGAGTGATACCCTCGGCAATTGCCTCTGCCATTAACCTGGTGGAGTTCCACATGGTATCATAAATGATGGTGATCTGATTCTCCTGGTAGTCCTTTGCCCATTCCAGGTATTTCTCCACGATCTGGGTAGGATGCTCCTTCCAGATCACTCCGTGACTTGGACAAATCATACTGACCGGAAGATGGAAGCCGAGAACCTCTTCAATCTTCTTAATCACCAATCTGCTGAAGGGAGTTAAAATATTGGCGTAATATTTAATTGCTTCCGCATAAAGCTCATCCTGGTCCGCCGAGCTGTTATAAAGGCCTTCCGTCGCATAATGCTGCCCGAAAGCATCATTGCTGAAGAGGATATTTTCGCCGGAAAGATAGGTAAACATGGTATCCGGCCAGTGCAGCATCGGGGCTTCTACAAAGGTCAGGGTGCCCTCGCCGATATTTAAGGTATCACCGGTTGCCACGATTTGAAAATTCCATTTCTCATGATAATGGCCTTGAAGGATCTTAGCTCCGTTAGTGGTACAATAAATGGGTGTGTCCGGGATTTCTCGCATAAGTTCGGGCAAGGCGCCGCTGTGATCCACTTCATTATGGTTCATGATGATGTAATCAATGCTTTTTAAATCAATTTCCTGCTTCAGTCTGCTGACAAACTCCTTGTCAAAGGGCTGCCAAACCGTGTCAATTAATACGGTCTTTTCATCTCTGATTAAATAGGAGTTATAGGAAGACCCCTTTCTGGTAGAATACTCCTGACCATGAAAGTGCTTCAACTCCCAATCAATTTTACCGACCCAGGTTACCTTATCGCTGATTTTTTTGCTCATCTGTACTTCCTCCAATATGAATGATTTAACTTAATGCCAATATATCCTTATCATACACCATTCACATTGATTTAAGTCACATAATATTTAATTTAGCAGATTAAAATATTGACCGTTCCACAGATTAAGGACCTTCTTAAGACAGAAGCCATAGTCGATCCTTTCGATTTCCTTTACCGCATAGATCGGAACGGAGGAATAATAATTGCCATCGATGGAATATCTTGCTTCTCCAATTACACTGTCTGACTTCACCGGGGCCTCCAGGTAATTCGGAAGCACATATTCAACCGATACCTGCTCATCCCCACGCATCAGCAGGGACAAGCTTCCATTCATGGAAAGCTCCTCATATTTAACCTGACCATTCTTTACAAATAAAGGCTCTAATTTAACATCCTGATATATTTGCCGTTCTTCATAGTTTTCTACACCATAATCCATCAGTTCCCGGGTATCCGACCACTTGAGACCCTTATTCGGCGGCCATCCGCAGCCGAGCACTACAGAGATCAGTGCTTTATTCTGGCGCTTGACGGCTCCTACAAAGCAATAGCCGGCTCCCCCGGTAAATCCGGTTTTGACGCCGATGGCACCCTCCATCATATATAGAAAACGATTTTTATTGGTGACAGTATAGCCCTTGCCGGATTTCTTTTCCTTAAAGGAATAGGAAGGAGTATTGGTAATTTCCAGGAACTGAGGATTCTTTATGGCATAACTGGCAATAACGGCCAGGTCCCTCGCTGTAGTATGGTGGCCTTCTGCATCCAAGCCGTTGGGAGTAACAAAATTGGTATGTTCACACCCCAATCTTCTCGCGGTATCATTCATCATGGTTGCAAAACCTTCCACGGAACCGCCAACATGCTCGGCAATGGCGACTGCAACATCGTTATGGCTCTCCAGCATCAGGGAATATAGCAGGTCCTTAAGCTGGTACTGCTCCCCTGCCTTGATATTCAGTTGAACATCCGGCATCCTGGCAGCGTAGGAAGAAACAGTAACGGTATCATTCATATCCGCATTCTCCAGTGTCACAATACAGGTCATTATCTTCGTCGTACTGGCCATGGGCATCTCCCGGTAGCCGTTCTCTTCATATAGTACACGATTGTTAGAAGCATCCATAAGCAGGGAAGAAAGTGCATGCAGGCTCAGCTTTGCAGCTGCTTTATTCCCATCGGCAGACGGCTCCTCGCTGTCCTCTTTATCCTCAAGGGATAATTCCTGGTCAGTAACCCCCTCCGCCTGTAAGAGTTTATGGTAATCCTTCTCCTCCTGCAATGCGCGTTCATTCTCTTCTTTGATTTTCCTGTCAAAGTCTTCAAAAACCAAGCCGGTAGAATTAAGAATTTCGCCATAATATTCCTCCAACCTATGATATTGGACCAATGAGAACACAAGCAGCAGTACAATGCAGGGCAATGCCTTAATGTATTTGTTTTTCACAATTACCATCCCATAATAGTTCTTACTCTAAATTTATTGTAAAAGCCTCAGATTATTCATTATTTACATCACTTGGCCAAAGAAGTATTTTTCTCTGTATCCGGATACAGGATATTAAGTGTCCCGCCCCAAAACAGTTACCGTCAAAATGGCTTTACTACCGGATTTAATCATTGTATAATGTCGGTAGACAATATACCACACGTTATACATGTGCGCCGGGCGGAACGAGTGAACATACCGCAATCATTTGTGGTCGTGCCTACACCTTCATTCCTGCGAAATATGCCTGTATACTTATAATTGCGCAATTATGCACATAAACGGTAAGTACATATCATGGCACAAAATATCATAACCATGGATGCTTGCTTTCATGGGATACATTCGGCTCACATGATACCGGCGCTGACGGAGTGGGTGCATATATCATAATCGCAAGTGATCTTGTATATTAGGATAAATATTCGGCTTTATAAAGGAGGTTATCGTATGTCCGGGAAGCAGTCGGGCAAGACAATTTATCACGTTCTTCGAATTATATTTATCATAGGGTTTTTTGTATTTACCTCTCTTTTTATAAATGAAGTTTTGATCACACCTTATCGTATCCATAAATCGCTGGAAAAGACAAACAGTTACTATAAACCTGTCATGGAGCGCACAGAGCCGGTTCCTGTCACAATGGCACCGGACAATATCTCCGGGGGAATTACGGAGGAGAATACTTCAACGCAGGAGAAACCGTCCGTCCCGCCGGAACGGGATGAAAAAGGACGGCTGCTCCAATTCCAGGACTTGCTGAAGGTGAACGGGGATGTGAAAGGATGGATTACCGTCCCGGATACCAATATTGACTATGTGGTGATGCAATCCGGTAAGGAGGATCCGGAATACTATCTGTACCGGGATTTGGAAGGGAAGAATTTAAAGGCAGGAAGCCTGTTCCTGGATTCCCGGTCTTCCTTGGAGGAACACTCCAGAAACCTGACCATTCACGGGCACAATATGACATCTACGGATAACATGTTCCATTATCTGGTCAAGTTTAAGGAATTGGATTATTATAAGGAACGGCCCGTCTTTACCTTTGATTCTATCTATGATACTGCAAAATGGAAAATTTTTTCCGTATTTATCACCAACGGCACCTCGGCCAAGGAGGAGCTGTTCGATTATACCAGAGCGGATTTTAAAGATACCTCTGATTTTCTGAACTTTGTGTATCAGCTGCGCATCCGCTCGATCTATAATATCGATTCGGTGGATATTAACGAGACGGATCAATTGCTTACTCTGTCCACCTGTTCCTATGAGGTTAAGAATTACCGTACCGTTATTGTGGCGCGCAAGGTCAGAGAGGGCGAGGATGCGGCTGTAGATGTGGAGAAAGCAGGATTAAACTCCAAGCCGCTCTACCCATACTCCTATTATTACCGTTATGGGGGGCAGGCGCCGAAACTCTCTGCCACCTTTGAGGAGTCATATTCCAAGGGTGAGATCAACTGGTATAATCCTGACCCATTTCAGAC
>JAEZFH010000490.1 GCA_023437885.1 Bacillota bacterium
ACTTTATCTGCTGTCAACAACTGCTTTCTGTCTCTGGTAATGGCGACCTGTGCTCCTATATGAAGCAATGCCTTTTCCACACTCTTTAAGTTACCTGCATCATAGTCAATAATAGCAATCATAACGGTCCTTTCCTGTCTATTCCTAATTAATTGTTCATTTTCTCCAAAACGACATCATATACTGCCAGGCTGTAATCCTCCATACTGTCATTTTGTAATATCTGAGCCGCTTCCTGCTCCGTAAGATTGAATACGTTATATAGCTCGGCAAGAATCTGGGATC
This sequence comes from Bacillota bacterium, assembly GCA_023437885.1. GTDB lineage: Bacteria > Bacillota > Clostridia > Lachnospirales > Lachnospiraceae > Mobilitalea. Next base: position 286 of record JAEZFH010000490.1, read on the forward strand.
TCACATAATCCAAATCCGATTCAATTCCAAGCATGGTGGCCAGCTCTATGTACTTATCATAGCGGCTGAGTCCTTTTAATAAGGAATCCAGGGCTTCCGGATACTTTTTCATATCATAATAATTGTTGTAGGAATTCAATTGCTTATTAACAAACATTACCGTCATAATCTTATCATAGATTTCAATATCTTCATCTTTGATCTCCACACCGTAGACCTCATTGTAGGCCTGTGTGTATTTACGATTATTAAAGTAGCTTGTTGCATATTCTATACTTAAGGTATAAGTAATTACATTCGTTCCGAGGATCACTAGCATCGCAACGATTGCAAAAAAGAATATTACTACGGCAGCGCCGACCCTGTTAATTCTTCCCGGATCCTCATCAATTTCATCAATAACCTGTATTACTTCCTTTGATTTTAACTTCTTCTCTGCCTTTTCCTTTTTTCTTTCCTTTTTTGAAGGCTTTCCCTTTCCCTCATTATTATCTTCGAGATCGGTATTCTCCCCGTCATCAGAAACAGCTCCCTTTTTGCCCCTGAGCTTTGATTTCTTCGGACTTTTAGCCTTCGGTCCGCTTGTTGCAAGCAACTCCTTTTCATGTTCGGCAGCTGTCTTCTCATCCTTTACATTGCCGAAGATACGCTGAAACAAACTTAATCCGGATTTTTCCTTGGCTGCTTTTTCCTTTTTTGCTTTTTTCGTCTTTTCCTTAACGGGCTTTTTTTCCTTTATGGGCTTTTTACTATTCTTACCCTTTTTCCCGTTCGGTGATGCTTTATCCTGGCTTCCTCCCAGAATGCTGTCTTCCTCTAATTCATAATCGTTCAGTGAGGACACAACCCGGAGAGCATCCGAGAATACTTCACCCACATCGCTCGGCATACTATCTTCATTCCGCAGATTGGAAGATGTATTACCAAGCAGGTCATGGATCGCCCGCACATCTTCCAGCACCGGGTCTTCCTCGGACATTTGGTTAAGGAGACTCAGAAAATCATCCTGCTCCTCTTCCTGCTGTTCTTCCTGCCGTACATCTTGCAGTTGTCCTGCTTTCTGCTGCTCTGTCATATCCTCTCCGTTCTTGCTGTCATCTTCAAGGGAAAACATCATTTCATTGATATCATCACCTATATATGGAGAAGATACCTCCTGCTGAGGCTCATGCTTCTCTTCCTCCGGACTCTCTATATTTTGCGCATTTAATCGCTTTAATAAATCGTCCAGATCCATGTCAATTTCCGAATCCAGATCCTCATTAGCCTCTTCTGCTTCCTCCAGCGGCTGAAGCTGCCGATCAGAAGATATATCCGAAAGCTCAGTATCCATTTCTACTCTAGTGGGTTCTTCCTGCACATCTGTAGATGGCGAGGCCATCGGAGCATCAACATAGGTCACTTGGGCTGCATGAACTTCCTCAGGCATTGCCGTGAGCCGCTTGTCCTCCTGTTTGCCATGTGAAAACAACTCGGACAAACTTTCTCCGAATAAATCTTCATCACTTATGATGATCTCCGACTCTAAATCCTGGAGGTCGTTTTCATAGCTTAACGGATCAAATTCATCAATATCACTATAAACACCCCTGTACAATTCATCATTATCAATATCCGGAACTTGAATATGCTCCCCCCGCAGTTCCTCCGCAGATACTATATTTTCTGCCGACTCAGGGTTTTGATTTGTACTGCTGCCAAGGCTGTTATTTCCACCATCGGAATGATTCTTTCTCTTATATATCTCTTCCATAGATGGTCCGTTTTGGACAGAACTTAACAGACTGTCAAGATAAGATTCCTTCGCCTTCACGACTCCTTGATCCTGGCAGTCCCTGCAATAATCTGTCCCATCCGGAATATTCTTTTTACATACTTTACATTTTGCCATCCACGCACCGTCCACTATATTAGTAAAAGAATTTCAATATATATTTATATCGAACATTTCCGTACTAATAATTATACCTTCTTTTCGATTTTGAACGAATTTCTTATCCTTTGTGTATAAGATCATGAATTTCATTCATGATCTTCAGCTCCGCTCGCATGCTTACAAGCAAGCTTGCAGCATGTCACTATGCTTTCTTTATATCATGAATGAAATGCGCATTCATGATCTTCAGCTCCGCTCGCATGCTTACAAGCAAGCTTGTAGCATGTTCACTACGCTTTCTTTATTCTACATGAATCTGAGGATTCACTTCATGAATAATTGTCCCAAAATCAAGCACTTCAATTGTATCGTCTCCATGCGTGACAATTCCGGCTATTGCAGCTCTCAGGGAGGTGGTAAGCTTTTTGCCAGGCTGCATAATTTCGGAAGACATTATTCTATGTATTCCTCTGACACTGTCCACATGAAATGCTATGTTCAAATCCTGGATGCCCGTTACAATCAGCATATCATTCTTAATCTCATCGGTTTCATTAAGCCTCATGCTTTTTGTCAAATTAACAATGGGAATTAAAAAATCTCTTGGCTTGATAATTCCTTCAATGAACGGATGTGCATTGGGTATCGGTAAAGGCTTTTTGTTATAGGGCAGTATTTCACGTATATCACTTACATAGATTCCATAGGAATTACCACCTGCTCTGAATTCCAGAATTTCGACTTCCTTCACTGCCTCGTTCATTAACTTATCCTTCTCCATATATCTACCTCCATATGAGCATTTCCATGATTAATCATCTAAATTATATATAAGAACCTAAGAATTCTAATATTATTATAGTGTTAATAAAGGATTTTGTAAAGGGTACAAAGAACTGCATTCCTTCCCTGTTCATTCACTTTGTCTATTTCTTAAAATATCTCCTAAGGTAACTACCCTGGATCTCCTATAGGTGCAAATTTTCCATCCGTATAAGAAGTTAATCTATTCATCTAAGATAAGTTTCACTAATTGATTATCTTTGGCTGGAGGATTAGCAATAAATCAAATAACTACGCAATTAACCGCCAACAAACCAATACTTATGTAGCTTACAACAGGATCAGTTTCACACGCTACATAAATTTACGCACTAAGTGTATACTATAAAATTTCACAAACCGCATGCGATTCAGTGCTTTTGCAAGCACAAAATGTAGGGCCCCTATATCAAATCCTATATTAAAATTTCTAGAGAACTTTATTCAATTCAAACATAAAATGAGCTGCTCTATCAAATGATAGATAGCAGCTCATTACAGAAATATTTATAGAAGTTTTTGATACTATACTCCCAGAATTGATCCAATTAATTGCTGATCTTCTGCTTCCGGTTTAATTCCCTCCGGGAATGTTAAATCAGCAATAGTAATATTATCGCCAGCGTTGGAATTAGACAAATCAAATTCGATGATATGAGGAATATCCTGCGGAAATCCCCAAACCGGTATTGTATCCACCAAGCGGTTCAGAATTAACTTCTTTGCCTGTAGGAATTCTGATCCTTTATATCGAATAGCTACATCAGCTCTTACCATATCCGTAAAAATTACCTTTTGAAAATCCACATGATAATATTCATAATCCTTTGGATTCACTTGAACAGCCTTTACCATTACCTCATGCCCCTGCTGCTCCTGGTTCTCCAGCTTTAATACACAATTTCTACCGTATTTCTTAATGGTTTTTTTAAATTCATCCTTTTTCAGGGCAATCGCTACTGATGCCATCCCTTTCCCATTAATATTACCTAATAGATAGCCATCCTTTGCAAGCTTGTTATTCTCCGCTTTTGAATTTGAACGAATGTCAAATTTCAATACAGCATCTACTGACATAGATGTACCTCCCTAATTAATAATTCGGTTTTGTTCACAGCATTGCTGATAAAAATTATATTAAAAATATTCGCTAAATCACAAATGTTTCTCGAATAGTTTTGAACAAACCATATATCCATTCTACCTGAATTAAGGAAAATGTCAAGCTTTTACCCGTTTTTTATAGTAAATTTATGTTTTTTAACACTGTTTTTTATATAATTTTTTTTATTTTACAACAAATATACTTTAATAGATATTTTTTTCCGATTTTTTATAGTTTCTGTTATAAATTTTGTATTGCTTCGAAGTGCTATTTTCTTACCCTTTTTTCAGAATCGGTCCATGCTTCTATGGCACTTATAAGTTCCGGTTATTTTTCAACATAATAAAAAACCCAAAGCAATACGCTTTGAGCTTCTATTTGTCTTATTCTTTTATTGACAAAATACTACACACGAAAATGTTAACATCCGAAAGAATATTTCGTATCCAAGGATACTTCATACTCAAATGTATGCAAGCATACATTAATAACAAACCCTTTTAGGTCAAGCCCTCGACCTATTAGTAACAGTCAGCTCCATGTGTTACCACACTTCCACCTCTGTCCTATCTACCTGTTCGTCTTTCAGGGG
>JAEZFH010000005.1 GCA_023437885.1 Bacillota bacterium
TTACTTTTCTTCGTAGGTGCCTACTCAGCCTTCTCTCTCTTCCGTCTGGCCCCATGCAAGCCAATTATCACCGCTGGCATTACGGTTCAGGCAGGCTTCCTGGTAAATCCATCTGGCGGAGTTTTTCTCCTCGTAGGTGCCTACTCTGCCTTCTCTTACTTCCATCTGAGCCCAGGCCAGCCATGTGTTTAAATCAGCATTACGTCTCAAGCAGGCTTCCTGGTAAATCCACCTGGCGGAGTATTGTTCCTCGTAGGTGCCTACCCGGCCTTCTTTCTCTTCCAGTTGGCTCCAAGCCAGCCATACATCACCGTTAACATTACGGTTCAAGCAGGCTTCCTGGTAAATCCACCTGGCGGTATATTTCTCCTCGTATGTACCTACTCTGCCTTCTCTCTCTTCCATCTGGCCCCAAGCCAGCCAAACACTTCCATTCATGTTTCCATGCAAACAAGCTTGATAAAAAATATGACGAGCAGAATAAGAATCATAGGAACCTATGTTGCCATTTTCTATCTCTATATTTGCTGCTGCCAGTACCAATTTAGAACTGGAGATCTCTTTTGCAAAGCATATCCTGAGGAATATTCTTTTCGTTTCAGGATACCTCAAGCTATAATACATCTTATATACGGATTTTTTCTCTGCCTTTACTTCATCTAATAGTAAAATAAATAAGTGTTCTTGAAGCTCTAAATTATCAATTTCTTCAATTAACGGCAAACACTGTATTAGGGCTTGAAATGCTTGTGTTTTTATATACCCGTAGCTGTTTCGGAAATTTGAAACATGATATTGGATGAGCTGCTCATAAATCTGCTCGCATTCTTCAACAAATAAAACACTTTCATCCTTGAATAGGGATTGATAAAACAGCTTTGAAATCACTTCATGTCGCGTTTCATAATGAACTCCGCTTTTCTTAACTTCCAACTCCAAGGCTTCATGAGCTTCTTTCGGTGTCAAATTAATATATTTTAATGTTAAATTATATTGGAACCTGGAAAAAAGAATTTTGGCATGCTCTGAAAGAACTATATACGCCATGAGTAATAGGGCCTTGGGTGCTGACTTCTTCAAATTATATATTATTTTCTTCGCTATGTCGCTTAATGAATTCCTGCCATGGATGATCATGAGCATGGATGCATACAGAAATCCACCAGAGTTTTGCTGAAATAAATCAATAATATCATCCCGCTTACGAGAAGTATCTATATATTTCATTACACACTGTGCAAATGCTTCTGCTTCCTGATAGCCTGTGATCTGAGGCATTGTATATTCATCAATATTACGTGATGAAAAATCCTGTGACTTTTTAATAAGATTCCATTCATTATATCGTGCACTTAAAACAACCGTTCTGTTTTCGTCCTGTGCATTTTTTAAAAAGTCTTTAAATCTCAAGGTATCCGGCGGATTATCTACGACAAATATGGTATTTGAACCAATGGTATCCGGCAGATCAAAAGGTCCCTCATTCTCAAGATACCATACGCGATAGCCGCTTTGGTAAAGCTTCACGCACATTTGCTTAATAGCCGTACTTTTCCCTTCTCCTCCGGCTCCAAGCAGTGCGATAATGCCCCCTTCTTTTGCGCGTGAAAACAAGTCAGATACTATTTCTCTGCAAACAATTTTGTCACTGAAAGCTATATCCCAAAAGCATTCTTTTCCTGACAGAAAGCCTTTAATTCTATCCTCTGTTGGTGTGCTTTGCTTTCGTTCTAAGTTATCATTAACGAGTATCCATTTGTAAGATTTTGATGATTTAGAATCTTGTGAAATGAGCGGAGCAGTAGTAATAGTAGTAGATGGATAAGCCATACAGTAACACATATCATATTTTGGATTGGGTTGTAAGCTCGTTTGATCATATTCAGAATCCCATTCCCAATGAGCTGCATTTACATTTCCGGCTTCAAGATCCCATTGATGAAGAATGACCCCCACATCAGAGTATGTATCCTTTTCATCAGCAGTTCCTTTGTAAGCGACTATATTAGGAATCCGTTCCATAGAATTAGGATCCAGGTTAATCCATTTTTCATTTCTCTCTGTGTTAACAATATGATGATCTCCACATAGATAAGCGGATAAATGTTCTTGTTTAAAAAGACCTTGCAGATACGATCTATGATTAGAGTGTAAATCATAAAAGCTGTTATGCCCAATCGCAATTGACGGCAATCCATTTTCGGATAGCTGGCTGCGTATTTCTTTAGAGGTAGCACTTATAATGTCAACTAATTGATTATTTTTCATGCTTCCATCTGCAATGATTGCTGTATTCAAATGTAAAATATTAAGTTTATTACGCCAGGTTTTAACATGTACTTTTGCAGCAGGATTATCAGGTCCTTTTGGATAAATTCCTATTGTTTCAACCAAATCCGAATAACTTTTGAAGGTTGGCAGTAAGTCGGGAATGTATTCTCCTAAAGCAGGAATATCCCCCTTAACATACGAAATAACAGGCTTACGATGATGGGCATCATCGACAGCATCATGATTTCCAGGAATCACAAACACATCCTCGCTCATCTCAATTCCCATACATTCTACTAAAGCGGGTAGAAACTCAAGAGCCTGATTATAGGTTTTATCCCAAAAATTGTGGAAATCTCCTGTAATAACCAACAGTTTCTCACCCAGGGGAAGCTTCTCGCATTTACTCCGAAAAAAATCAAAAAGAGTTTTTTTCATGTTATTCCACTCTGCTCCAGTTGTAAAATGTAGATCCGATATATGAAAAAGATGAACCATCCATTTACTCTCCTTTCTGCTTTAAAATTGTCATCAGGTATTATATTTATTTTCTTTAATAAGTCCATTCTTGGGGGACATTTCTATTTTTGTATATATTATACAAGAAAATACGAAAATATTAAACCTAAATTTCCAATAAATTTCAAAACATTCAGTAATATTACAATATATAACAACTTTAAGACCTCCCCTTCGCTCTTTTACTATACCATCTCTTATTTCTATACTGTCCTACACGATTTTTCGGTTTGAGGAATTTCCTAATAATCAAAAAAGGCAGCTTTTTACGGCTGCTCTTCTCTGGTCTGTTACAATTTATTTCTGTATCATTCAATGTTATGAAAAAACTGTTCTTCTGACCGTTCAGTTATCGTAATACTATGTCTCCTACTGCTCTATTCATTTACCAAGAGATTGTCCTGCATCTATTGTTCTTCCTGATTGAATCAGTCTTTCAGAATCTCCGATACACGATGCTTATTAATCTTCTCATCATGCTTTCCTGCAGGAGATGCTGCTTTACTTCTTTTTAG
>JAEZFH010000069.1 GCA_023437885.1 Bacillota bacterium
CGCAGGCACTGCGCTGGTTTTTGTCCTTCTTTGCCTTCAGCGGACGTCCGAGAATCCGCTCAATAATATCCTGATCAATGCAGGAGGCAGGACGAATTCCCTCCGGAGATAAATCCACTGTCTCAGAGCAGGCACGCAGCTCGATCCCGTATCTACTGGCGACCACAGCAAAATTAGCCGCCAACTGATGCATCTGCTCCGGGGTAATTGTCTTTATCATCTGTTCCTTCACCGGTTTACTCAACTTACCGTATAAATCAACAAAACTGATGGTACATAATTCCGTATATCCGGACAGCTTTTCGCAAAGATAGGTAAATTGCTGATCGTGGTACTCCAAGGAAAATGAAGCATTTAGTATAACCGGGTCGTATCTCCAGAGCACCCTGTGTCTACCCAAACGCTGTGACAGCTGCTGAAAGGTTGTAATAATCTCCCGTTTGTCTCTGAGACCCGGCTCTATCTCCCTGCCATAGGGAGTCAGGGTGAACTGAAAGTAAAAAGAATACCTCATCTCCTCCAACCGTTCCAGCTTATCCATGAGGGGGTGAGCATCCTTGGTCCAGAACACAATACAATCTATACTCTCCGGCGACAGATCAACCCTGCATATCTGGGCATGATTCATCGGATTCCGGTATAATGCATAGCCTTCTTCCAGCCGCTTCATCAGCCACTGAGAATAATAACACGGAAGGTCCGTTCTTCTTGAGGCCGACAATATCATACGCCTTGGACTTCCTTTCTGATCCATTGGGTCATTCCGGCACCGCTCTTATCATTCGGGCGCTCCTCGAAGCCAAATTTCTTATAAAAACCCTCTTTTCCCTTGGCTGCCATAAGACAGATATTGCTGACTTCACCCTCTTCTATTCTGCTTTCAATATAAGTCATCACAGCCTGCATCAAAGTACGTCCGATTCCATGTCCCTGATATTGCGGCAATACAACAACATCAAGAATTAACGCCACACAGCCGCCATCCGTTAATACCCTGGACATACCAATCGTCTCCCGGCCATCCTTGGCAGCGATCACAAAATCACTCCGGTTCAATCCTGCCTGCGCCTGCTTCTCCGGTATCGTTCCCCATCCCGCAGATGCACGAAGCTTATTATAGTCAGCGACCTCCAAGCTGTGATCATAATTGATATTCAAGTTCATTCCCCGATTCCTCCCTTTTCTGCTCTTTCCGCAGCAGAAGCATCCTTCCATAATTTAACCCCAGCATCATCTATTCTATAAAGCTCCATCCGCTCAATTGCAGCACATACGATGTTCCGGTACTCCTTATCCCAATACTCTGCTCCGGTAATTAATTGCTTCAGCTCCCTGGCTGTCACAAAGCGAACCTCATCCACCTCTTCTTCCTGAAGCCTGCAATCGCTGATTTCAAATTCTGCCAAAGCAAAGTACAGATCCACAAAGGCTTTTGCTCTTTTCAGCCTCTGCTGAAAAATAATATTTTCCCTGATCAGCGCAATACCGATCTCCTCCTGCACCTCGCGGATAGCCGCATCATGGCTTTCCTCCCCGCTGATTACCACTCCCGCAGTCACATCCCATATCCCCGGAAGGTGGGCCTTCTTCATGGACCGCTTCTGAATCAGATACTCTCTCTTTTGATTGCAGAGAAAGACAAGTACCGTGGCAATATATTCCCCCTCCTTCAACATCTGCCCGCGGGTAATAATCTTTCCCGTCCTATTTCCTTTCTCATCCAGTACATCCAATAATTCCGGCATATCAATCCCCCGTATCTCAAAATTCCTTTCTATCATTCTACCAGAGGACGTTTCCTTATACAATCCTGCTTTTATTCTGGCAGAAATTCGTAAAATAATATATAATGAAAGTGAATTGAGTATAATCAAGCTTGCCTGAAGCATGCGGTTGCAGTAACATGACTGTGACCGTAGATTTGTTCCTGATATACTCAAAACTAATGAGGAAATGTAGCTTGCTTGCGTTTTCTGATCGGAGGCGAAGATCAGGAACTTGTTCTCGTTTATGATTTAATGAAAGTGTAATGAGGAAATGTAGCTTGCTTGCGTTTTCCGATTGGAGCTGGTAGTCAGGAACGTGTTCTTGTTTATGCTGTAATGAAAGTATAATGAGGAAATGCTAGTTTGGCTTGCGTTTTCCGATTGAAGACGCGATCAGAAACACAGTTTTGTATATGACAAACATAAGAATATTATATACTGTAAAAGGAAAGAAGGTATTTCGATGCAATCATCCCTCACAATCCGTAGGGCAAAAGCAGAGGATGCCAGGGAACTCCTGGACATCTATGCCCCTTATGTTACGGATACCGCCATAACCTTTGAATACGATATTCCTACTGTGGAAGAATTTATAGAAAGAATAAGGTCTATTCAGAAAAAATACCCTTATATTTTAGCAATCTCCGAAGGAACTATCATCGGCTACGCATATGCATCCTCCTTCAAGGCCAGAGCGGCCTACGATTGGGCAGTAGAGACCACGATCTATTTGAAACAGGGATGTCAGGGCAAGGGTATCGGCAAACAATTGTATTTCGCTCTGGAGAACATACTGAAAAAACAGAATATCCTAAATCTCAATGCTTGCATCGCTTATACCGCTGCTCAGGATACCTACCTGACCGATGCAAGCGCTCGATTTCATGAGCATCTTGGCTATCGCAAGATCGGGCACTTCACCCGGTGCGGATACAAATTCGGTACCTGGTACGATATGATCTGGATGGAAAAGCTTCTTGGTGAACACCCTGATAAACCACAGCCGGTAATTCCAATCATGGAGCTTCCGTCCGAAGAGCTTGGATAAAAGGTTCTATAATAAATGTTGGGGTGTGTGAATAACACATTTCCAACATTTTATTTTTATAATAAAATACATCTATAAGAAGCCTCTCAAAAAATGAACGTCGACCAAAACAAACATTTTACAAAGGAGGTTTCATATAGATGCACTCTAATTGTACCAAGAATCTTCTCGATTTAGAAGATGTCATTTTAAAAAAGGTTACCTAAGCTGATAATTATGTGAAGTTTTACATCGAAACTGCTCCTAAGCCTCAAGTTTGCCCTTCTTGCGGTTTTCTTGCCAGCCATATCCATGACTACCGCTATCAGAAAATTAAAGATCTTCCCATGCAGATGAAACATACTTATTTAATTCTTAAGAAAAGACGTTATGTTTGCTCCTGTGGAAAACGTTTCTTGGAAAAGTACAGTTTTCTTCCTTCTTACAGACGCCAGACTCTAAGGTTGTCATTTAAGATAATTGCACTCCTCAGGGAAACAAGGAGTATTAAGTCCGTAGCTAGAGATGCTGATGTTTCAGCAAGCACAGTCGCCCGGTTACTTGACACTGTCAATTATTCATCACCTTCTCTTCCTGAATGCATAGGAGTTGATGAGTTCAAAGGCAACGCTGAAACTGGGAAGTATCAATGCATCCTGGTAGATGCCCGGAAGCACCGGATTCTTGACATTCTTCCTGACAGAAACCAAGCTCATCTATCCGCTTATTTCAGGGAAACAAGCCGGGCGGAAAGAAATCGGGTTAAGTTCTTTGTCTGTGATATGTGGCAGCCTTATGTTGATTTAGCAAAAGCGTTCTTCCCGAATGCAACAGTCATTATCGACAAGTATCATTTCATCAGGTATGTTACTTGGTCAATCGAGAATGTAAGGAAACGACTGCAAAAGAAAATGCCGGCCAGCCTTAGAAAATACTACAAGAGGAGCAGGAAGTTAATTCTTACACGGTATCAAAAGCTCAAGGATGAGAACAAGAAGGCCTGTGATCTGATGTTGCTGTATAATGATGATCTCAGGGCTGCACATCATTTGAAGGAATGGTTCTATGAAATCTGCCAGAGCAGTAAGTATTCCTATCAGCGTATGGCTTTCTGGGAATGGGTAAAAACCGCAGAGAAATCAGGAATTCCTGAATTTGCGAGCAGCGCATCTACATATAGGAACTGGTCGGAAGGTATCCTAAATGCTTTCAAACACGGATATACAAATGGTCCGACGGAAGGTTTTAACAATAAAATCAAGGTATTAAAAAGAATATCTTATGGAATGATAAACTTTAAGAGATTCCGAACCAGGATAATACACTGCTCTATCTGATAAAAAATGGTCGACGGGCGAGAGGCTTATTTCGCATGCTCAAAAATAAGAATTATAGATATCCTACATTAAAATGGATCCAAACATAGAAAAGGAGCGGGATTCAGAGGAATCCCACCCCAACTATTGACACAGAGCCGGATAAAAACTCGAGGCATGAATTGAAACGATCCAATTCATGCCTCGATGCATATACTAAGTACTCTATCTCTAAATAAAAAATCGAGGCGACAAGATTTGAACTTGCGACCTCTGCGTCCCTAACGCAGCGCTCTAGCCAAGCTGAGCCACGCCTCGATATTTGTTTTGTCCCAATTGGGCAACAAAGATATTATATTATGCTGCCTCTGGTTTGTCAACACTAAGATTAACTTTTTTAAAAGTTTTTTGTACTTTTTTGTACCTACTTTGCAAAGCTAATGTTAAAATCAATCATTAGTAATTCCTCATTTTGTTATAATCCATTCGTTGAATCGTTACCAATATCTGATCCTCCACTCTGGAAGCCGCCTCCAAAATCACCGGTGTCAAAATTATTGCTTGAACCAAAGCTGTCATTGTCGGATACACCGCCTGATACAGGACTATCAAAGCTGAATGGACTTTGGTCCATATAGTCCGGAATTCCATCATGATCTGTATCCACGTTATGCGGCTCCATGTAATCCGGAATTCCATTGAAATTCATATCATTCATGGAAGTATGAGTCGAGTCGTCCATGGGTATATGCGGCTGCCCTCCATCCATCCTCCGATTATCTCCCCTGCCCCCATTGCGCAGCAAAGACAATACGAAAGCAATTACTATAAATATCATAAACAAAAAAAATATTGACATATCTCGCTCCTATATTCTTATTCTCATACAATTAATAAACGAAAAGTAAAGTGTATATCATAATTATATTTCTTCTTCGAAGAAGTTTCAAGCATTTTACATAGAAATGACTGGATATGGCAGAAAACGGTTTGATCATTATCATTTGGAGAAAACGGTTTGAATGCTCTTGCGCAGGAGAAATAACCACCAATCCGTTATTGGTTAGCGGTCTAAATCTTACTATAATCAAATTAGAATATCTGTAATATATGATAATACTATCAGAATCATTATTGCTGCTGTTATTATCCACCCGGTTTTAGTTGGTTTTCTTTTGATAAGGCGATATTTCCCACATTTAGCGCATTTGAGGAATGGTATTTCCGTTCCGCACACACTACATTTATATAATTTCATAAATAAGCACCTCACAGTTTTTATTATATTATATCACTAACTAATTTTGTCGGTATTGAAACTACCAACCGAATATTGATCGTTGGTAGTTAGAGTTAAATTATTTTTGAATACACCGTCATAGATACACCGATATCTTGTATCAATATATCATCTGGCAATCTTCTCGTTATCAAGGACACATATAAATCTCCTGCCGCCCCTGATATATTTGTTATCTGTATATAAAATATAAACCAAAACCAATCTATAGATCCAAATATATTCAGTATGGCAAGAATAAGTCCCAATATCACCACGGGAGATAGTGTAATAATCAGGTAATGTTTCTTGTTAAAATATGCCTCACTGCCAGCATAAGCATATAACCCAGTAAATCCATACTTTGGCTTAATTCCGCTAAACTTTTTCATAAAAAAACCGTGAACAGCTTCATGAGCCAGTACATATAATATGAGGGCCGGAATAACCAGAATAAAAATAAAGAACTCTCCTTTTTCGTTACGAGCGATTTCCATAATTAATCCGGATAAAGGCACAAATACATTGGCGACTAATATCATTATAGTTGCTATTATTAAAGCGAGACCGTTGACCAACAATGCCTCCCTTTTATTTGTCTTTAAATCAATTTTCCTTATTTCCGAATACCCTTCCGGCAAATTAGTCTCTCTCATCTTGGTCTCCTTCGCAAATAGTATTCTAATCATTCTAAAATAAATTATACCAACATACAATATTCAATTGTATATATTCGCAATTGAATTCCTGCTTTATAAAACCTTGGATGTAAGGGCTATAACAGAATTGGGACATGTCAGACCGGCACTACCTGAATATATACTCTCACAGCCTTAAGAAACCGGACGAGAAAGCATCAGACAGCTCCAAGGTACAAAAAAAGACACTCACTGAGTGCCTTTTCTGTTTCTAAATTTTTATGGTTCTATAATAAATGTTGGGGTGTGTCAATAAACATACTTCCAACATTTTATTTTTTATTTTAAAATGCATCTATACGAAGCCTCTGAAAAATGCCAGTCGTCCAAACAAACATTAAAAGGAGGTTTTCGATAGATGCACTCTCATTGTACCAATAATCTTTTGAAT
>JAEZFH010000249.1 GCA_023437885.1 Bacillota bacterium
AAACGAACAATCATGTAGTAGAAGGAAACGATACGATTAAGGTAACCTTTATCGACGGTACGGAATCGGAAGCGGTGATCAAGGGGACGGATGCAACTGCAGATCTTGCGGTTGTTTGTGTCGACATTACATCCTTGAAGCAGTCTACGCTCGATACCATATCCGTAGCCAAACTAGGGAATTCCGATGATATCAAGGTTGGACAGATGTCGATTGCCATAGGCAACGCTCTGGGGTATGGTCAGTCGGTCACTGTGGGCTATATCAGTGCGAAGGACCGTGAGGTAGAGGTTTCCAACGGTTATGATTCGAATAAAATGGTCTTGCTTCAGTCCGATGCGGCCATCAATCCGGGCAACAGCGGCGGAGCCCTGCTGAATCTGGATGGTGAGGTTATTGGAATTAACACTGTAAAATACGCTTCCAATGAGGTCGAAGGCATGGGCTATGCCATCCCGATCTCCCGTGCCATCCCGATTATCAATGAGCTGATGAGCCGTGAGATTCTTGCGGAAGAGGAGCAGGGGTATCTGGGGATTATGGGAAATGATGTTACAGAGGATGTTGCTTCTTATTATAATATGCCGGTGGGAGTATTTATTAATGAAGCATCAAAGGGCGGAGCCGCTGAGAAGGCAGGGCTTCTATCCGGAGATATTATTACCAAGGCCGATGATATTGAGATTACATCCATCACGCAGCTGAGGGACTATGTCACAAGCAAGCGTGTGGGGACCACCGTGGAGATTACTTATATGAGAAAATCCTCCAGCGAATACACGGAAGGAAAATTAACTGTTACACTGGGTAAGAACCCGACATTAGAGAGTTCACCGGAATAATCCGGTCAGTACCGTTACCGGAGAAGGAAGGAGCTGTTGCAGGCAGATTACAAGCAATGGCTCCTTCTTTCTTATGCATGAGGGAAGCGGCTTGCCGCTTGTCGTTGTTTCCTTATTATAATGTAAATAAATATAAATTATTTGGGGTGGCCAGTCGCCTTTTGAGCTGGATTTTAGATTTTGGTAAGCAGGGCTTTAGGAAATATTAATGAAAGCTTTAAGATTAAGCTATTGTGCGATATAAGCGGATAAGCTATAATAATGTAATAAAATGACGCCGTTCGTAAAGTCAATTACAGTCGGAAGCGATCAGCTTTCAGCCGATGTGAAATTGACTACTGAGGAAGGGCGGAAATGGAGGCAAGGATGGGTAACAATAATAACATTGATGATTTAAATATAGATGATACAAAGAATCCGAACGATAAGGAGCATGAGAATCATCATACCGGCCACAGGGACCATAATGATTATGAAGAAATCTGCTATTTATGCAGACGGCCGGAAAGCAAGGCAGGCAAGATGATTCATATACCTAATCAGATCACGATCTGCTCCGATTGTATGCAAAAAACCTTTGATACCATCAATAAGCCGGATAATCCTTATCTGCAGATGATGGGGATCAATCCGAATATCCTGAATCTGTCCGGACTTCAGAATGATATACCGATTGCCCAGAAGCCGAAGAAGAAAAAGCCGGAGGAGGACAAGGCGCCCCAGCCCTTTGACCGCAGAAGCATACCTTCTCCCCATGTGATTAAGGCTAGCCTGGATGAATTTATTATCGGACAGGAGCACGCAAAGAAGGTCATTTCCGTCGGGGTATATAATCACTACAAGCGTATCGGGAATCATACGCATCCGGAAGTGGAAATTGATAAGTCCAATATGTTGATGATAGGCCCTACCGGAAGCGGAAAGACCTATTTGGTAAAAACCCTGGCGAGATTGTTAAATGTACCCTTGGCAATCACCGATGCCACCTCATTGACGGAGGCGGGATACATCGGTGATGATGTGGAAAGCGTAATCTCCAAGCTGCTGCAGGCAGCAGAAAATGATGTGGAAAAGGCGGAGCGTGGAATCGTCTTTATCGATGAGATTGACAAAATAGCCAAGAAACGCAATACCAACAGCAGGGATGTGAGCGGGGAATCAGTGCAGCAGGGACTGCTTAAGCTTCTGGAGGGAAGCAATGTTGAGGTTCCTGTAGGAGCCTCCTCCAAAAATGCCATGGTACCGCTGACGACAGTGAACACTCAGAATATCCTATTTATCTGCGGGGGAGCCTTCCCGGATCTGGATAAGATTATTAAGGCCCGGTTGAATAAGCAGAGCTCCATTGGTTTCCGTGCAGATCTGAGGGATAAATACGATAATGAACCAAATCTGCTGCAGAAGGTTAATTTGGATGATCTTAGAGAATATGGTATGATACCGGAATTCTTGGGCAGACTGCCGATTACGTTCTCACTGGAGGGATTGACCAAGGAGATGCTGGTCAAGGTGCTTCAGGAGCCCAAGAATGCGATACTGAAGCAGTATCAGACGCTGCTTGCGATGGATGAGGTTGATTTGCAATTTGCACCGGAGGCCTTGGAAGCAATCGCAGTGAAGGCTATGGAGAAGAAGACAGGTGCAAGGGCACTGCGTGCTATTTTGGAAGAACTAATGCTAGACATCATGTATGAGATACCAAAGGATGAGAATATTGGCAGAGTGATAATCACGAGGGACTATATTGAGGGCAAGGGAGTGCCCCTGATTGAGATGCGCGGTGTCAGCAAGCAAAAATTACTTGCCTCAGGCAACTAAGTCTCCTCACAATTTGTTTCAAGTGTACCGGACTGCATGCCGGCGTCATATATATGAAATAAAAGCATGCCATGATATAGCAAGCTATAAGGTGGCAGAGATTGGGGATAATGTATGTCATTATTTGGAAAGCTCTTTCGAAGAAACAAATTCACTGAGGAAAAATTTCCGGGGAAAACATTCCGAAAGGAATTAGAGGAAGACAACTCTGTGAAAGAAGTTTTTGAAGATGAGGAAGAAGAACCGGTGGAGGATGAGATGTACGGCGAAGAGGAAAGCGAAGATGGCCAGGAGTCGGATAAGCCGGAAGATGACCCGGATATGGAATATGAGATTGTGGAGAGGGAGATCCTGCCCGCCAAAATCATCTGCCCCGATTGCGGAGGAATTACCCTGGAGGGACTGGATTTTTGTGATAAGTGCGGAGGCGAGCTGCATTAGATCAATAACAAAGATCGGTCCGGCATGAACAGTATACAATGAGCGGCATGCGAAGCGAGCCACTCTTATGTTAAGGAAAGTAAGATATGGAGGCGTCCCCTTCCATATCTTATTTTTATCGGCTTGAAGGAGGTGGTTTTATTACAAGCTCTTTATTTTACTTTAACACGCTAAAAGATTATATTGACAAATCGTTTATAGGAGGTTATTATATAACCTAAGATAAAGGCGTTCGCACAAGAAAGACATTTGTCCTAGCTACGCACGAACGTCTTATTAAAAATAACAGCTTCCCATTGAGGTGAAAGGACAGTGATTTGCCAAGTCATTTCGCACTTCATATGAACATCCTCCCCTGTCCGGGGAAGATGCGAAGAGTACATAATGCAGGAGGCTCAATTAATAGGAGGGATTTTATGAAAAAAGGTTTCAAGAAAATGATTGGCTTAGGCTTGACCCTTTCCTTGGTGGCGGCTTCCTTTGCAGGCTGCGGATCAAAGGAAAGCGGCAAATTCATGATTGGCGGTATCGGACCGTTGACTGGTGATGCTGCTTCCTACGGTATCTCTGTAAAACAGGGAGCTGAGATTGCACTCGAAGAAATCAACCAGGCAGGCGGTGTTATGGTTGGTGATAAGAAGCTTACCTTAGAGCTGAACTTTATGGATGATGAAGCAACACCGGATAATGCCGTAACCGCTTTTAATGCATTGATGGATGACGGTATGGATGCACTGATGGGAACAGTTACTTCAGGCGCAGGCTTAGGTATCATCGAGCTAACCAAGGAGGAAGGCATTCTGATGCTGACACCCTCCGGTTCTGCAGCAGGACTTACCCAGTACGATAACGCCTTCCGTCTCTGCTTCACTGACCCGCTACAGGGCGTGACCATGGCCAATTATGCCAAGGATGCCGGATATAGCAAAATTGCCATTATTTATAACAATTCAGATGAATACAGTACCGGTATGATGCAGGCCTTTGTTGACCAGGTTGCCGCAAACGGCGGAACTATTTCAGCCAGCGAGTCCTTTGTTGAGGGCGATGTCGATTTCAATACCCAGTTAACCAAGATTAAGGGCACGGACGCAGAGGTTATCTTTGTACCTTCCTACTATACGGAAGCTGCCGCAATCACGACTCAGGCTTCTGCCCTTGGAATGACACTTCCTTTCCTTGGCGGCGACGGCTGGGACGGTGTAATTGCTCAGACTGTTGATCCTGCGGTGTTGGAAGGAGCTGTATTCTTAACCCCCTTCAATGCCGGAGCCACTGATTCAAAGACAGCGGATTTTGTAAAGAAATATGAAGGAAAGTATAAGGCAACACCGGACCAGTTTGCTGCAGACGGTTATGACAGCATCTATGTAATAGCAGCGGCCCTGGAAAAGGCCGGCAGCACAGAGAGCGCAAAATTAATCGCAGCGATGACACAAATTCAGGTTGACGGTTTGACCGGCTCCATGACCTTCAATGCCAATGGTGAGCCGAATAAGGGTGCTAATTTTGTAGAGATTAAGAGTGGCAAGTACGTATCAAAATAAATCGCCATTCTTTGAGTACAATATGGATAAGAAATAACATTTGAATATGGGTTGATTTATATAAGAACGAGGGGGAGACACTATGCCTCCTTTTCGTTCTTATCTTTGTAACATAAGTCATATGGTTTACTGTTTGACGTTGTATGAACATAAGTCATGCGGTTTACAGCATGACGTTGTTTGAACATAAGACAAGCGGTTTACCGTTTGTCATTGTTTTTATACATTCCTGTTCAAAGGAAATAGTTCGAAGGATATGAAAAGGATGAGGTGAAGCTTGTGAATAACGTTATTGAACAATTAATCAACGGATTGAGAACAGGAAGTATTTATGCATTAATTGCCCTTGGCTATACCATGGTATACGGTATCGCTAAGATGATTAATTTTGCCCATGGCGACGTTATTATGGTCGGTGCATATGCATTGTATGTATTTATTGTTCTGCTGAAGCTGCCGGTGGTGGTGGCGGTAATATTGACAATTGTGTTATGTTCGGTATTGGGGATCACGATAGAGCGGATTGCATATAAGCCGCTGAGAAAGGCTCCTCCGCTTGCAGTACTGATTACGGCAATCGGTGTCAGCTTTTTCCTGCAAAATGCGTCGCAGTTGATTTTTTCCGCCAATCCAAGACCGTTTGAATCTATCGTGAAGATTAAGACGATTACAATCGGGAGTGTATCGATTGCCGGAATAACAGCCGTAACACTGCTGGTTACTCTGGTAACGATGATAACATTAACTCTTTTTATTAATAAAACAAAGGCAGGCAGTGCCATGCGTGCTGTGTCGGAGGACAAGGGAGCTGCTCAATTGATGGGAATCAATGTGAATAAGACCATATCCCTGACCTTTGCCATAGGGTCTGCCTTAGCGGCAATTGCCGGAATCCTGTTTATGAGCCAGTATCAGTCCCTGAATCCGACGATGGGAGCATTGCCGGGGATCAAAGCCTTTGTAGCAGCAGTGCTTGGAGGAATAGGAAGTGTTCCGGGAGCTATGCTGGGGGGCATTATTCTTGGCCTGATCGAAAGCATTTCCAAGGCTTATATTTACTCGGAGCTTTCCGATGCAATTGTATTTGGTGTTCTAATATTGGTGCTCTTACTGAAGCCCTCCGGGCTGTTAGGTAGGAAACGCATTGAGAAAGTGTAGGTACGGCGATATGAAAATGATTACAAAAACACCAAATAGCAGCAGCCATAGGTCGGGTACCACTGCCGTAATGATAAAGCTAGCCATCATTATCGCAATCTATCTTGTAATTACGGCTCTCGTAGAATTCGATATTATTAACAGACAGTCCAAAGCGCTCCTGGTCCCGATCGGAGTTAATATTATTCTTGCCGTATCCTTGAATCTGGTTACCGGCTTCCTGGGAGAGCTTAGTCTGGGGCATGCGGGCTTTATGTCCCTCGGAGCATTTGCCGGGGCATTATTCACCCTCAATGTGAACCTTTCGGGCCCTCTTGAATTTATTATTGCAATTTTGCTGGGTGGTACAATTGCGGCAGTTTTTGGCTTCCTGATCGGTATTCCTGTGCTGAGGCTTCGCGGAGATTATCTAGCTATCGTAACCCTGGCATTTGGAGAGATTATCCGCTCTATTATCAATGCCCTATACTTACCATCCGGACGGGATGAGGCAGGGAATCTGCTTCTGAACAAAGGAACTATGGGATTATCCGGAATTAAAACCTATGCAAATTATACCTGGGTTTACTTCGCAGTTATTATAACGATTATTTTATGCCAGAATTTTGTTAACTCCAGGCATGGCAGAGCAATTACCTCAATCCGTGATAATATCATAGCGGCAGAAGCAATCGGAATCCATACCAGCCGTTATAAAATCATGGCCTTTGCGATTGCTGCATTCTTCGCCGGAGCAGCCGGTGTAATCGGCGGACATAATGTAGCGATTATCAAGCCCAGCAGTTATGGCTACGACCGGTCCATTGACATTCTTGTCTATGTAGTTCTGGGCGGTATGGGAAGTATCCGCGGCTCCATCATAGCAGCGACGATATTGACGGTATTGCCGGAGTTTCTACGGCCGATCAGAGATTACCGAATGTTAATGTATGCAGTTTTATTAATTGCAATGATGCTGTTTAACCATTCGAATCTAAAGGCTAGAATGCAGGAGAGCAATAAGTTTTCCAAGCTTGCCAAAGTATTGAGATTTGGTAAATAAGCAGCCTGGAAAGCAAAGGAGGATCGGATATGGCATTATTGGAAACGAAAAATCTGGGGATTTCGTTCGGCGGTCTTCGTGCTGTTGACGAAGTTAATTTAAAAATAGAAAGAGGCCAGCTCTTTGGCTTGATTGGTCCCAACGGTGCGGGTAAAACTACGGTATTTAACCTGCTTACCGGTGTATACCAGCCGACGGACGGAGTGATTTTATTGGACGGGGAAAGCATTGTCGGAAAGTCGACTGCAGATATCAGTATCGCCGGGATCGGAAGAACCTTTCAGAATATCCGCTTGTTCCGGAATATGTCCGTCCTTGACAATGTAAAGGTTGCACTCCATAATCAGGAGAAGTATTCCTTTCTCGAAGGTCTGTTTCGACTTCCCGGCTATTATAAGGCGGAGGAGAAAATGAATAAGACTGCCAGGGAGATACTGAAGGTATTTGATTTGGACCGGGAGGAGCAAACTCTGGCCTCAAACCTGCCCTATGGAAAGCAAAGAAAGCTTGAAATAGCAAGAGCCCTTGCGACCAATCCAAAGCTGCTGCTGCTGGATGAACCGGCAGCGGGCATGAATCCCAATGAAACCGCAGAGCTGATGGAAACTATCCGGTTGATCAGAGACAAATTCCACATCACCATTCTGCTGATTGAGCATGATATGAAGCTGGTAGCAGGAATCTGCGAGCAGCTGCTGGTATTAAACTTCGGTACGGAGCTGGCAAAGGGAACGCCGGAGGTGGTGCTTCACGATCCGGCAGTAATCACGGCATATCTTGGTGAATAAAGAATTGGAAGATTAGGAGGGGCAGCATGGCCTTATTATCTGTCAAAGATTTAAATGTATATTATGGGGTTATTCATGCAATTAAGGGTATCTCCTTTCATGTAAACGAAGGGGAGGTTATCGCTCTCATCGGAGCAAACGGTGCGGGAAAGACCACCATCCTGCATACCATCACCGGTTTGGTATCAGCAAAATCAGGATCTATAGAATTTGATTCGGGGAGTTCAGCTGGCAGCGCCAAGGGTTCCTCAGGCGGTATGGTGGATTTAAGAAAAACTCCGGCCCACAAGATTGTATCCCTCGGAATGGCGCATGTTCCGGAGGGGCGAAGGATTTTCCAGGAGCTTACGGTGTTTGAGAACTTAAAGCTGGGTGCATATACCAGAAGCGACAAAGAGGAGATCAATGAGACAATCGAAAGGGTATATCAGCGTTTTCCCAGATTAAAAGAGCGTAAATCGCAGATTGCAGGCACCTTGAGCGGAGGCGAGCAGCAGATGCTGGCGATGGGAAGGGCGTTGATGTCCCATCCGCGGATTATCCTGATGGACGAACCCTCCATGGGACTTTCTCCGATTCTGGTGGAGGAAATCTTTGATATTATCAAGGAAATCAGCAAGGGCGGAACTACGGTGCTGCTGGTAGAACAAAATGCAAAAAAAGCCCTTTCCATTGCAAATCGCGCATATGTTCTGGAAACCGGAAGTATAGTATTAGAGGGTGATGCATCCGAATTGATGAACGATGAATCTGTGAAAAAGGCATATTTAGGTGAATAGCCAGAACTGGCGGGATAGCAGTAGTGTGAAGAAAAGCGTCTTCACACAGAAAGAACACCAAAATGAAATCCATTGAAAATTCATTTTGAACTTCTTTCGGGTTTTGTACCGCCAAAAGCGGCGATATGTCAGTTAGTTTGGAAAATCGCTGACACCCATATCCGCGGTGTTTCAGCAGAATGGAGAGCTATATGGAAAAGTATGTAATTACAATAGGAAGAGGGTATGGCAGCGGCGGCCGTACGATCGGCAAGATGCTTTCGGAGGTGCTTGGGATTCCCTACTATGACAGGGATCTGCTCCGTTTGGCCTCGGATGACAGTGGAATCAACGAGCAGCTTTTTGCAAAGGCTGATGAGAAAATAAAGAAGAGTCTGCTTTTCAAAATAGCCAGCAATGTCTATAAGGGAGAGCTGATTCCTCCGGACAGTGACGATTTTGTATCCAATGATAATTTGTTTAATTATCAGGCCAAAATCATAAAGGAGCTGGCAAGCACGGAAACCTGCATTATTATAGGAAGATGTGCTGATTTCGTTCTGAAGGATTATCCGAATCTGGTCCGGCTGTTTGTTCATGCCCCATTACAGGATTGTATCAAGACGATGGTTGATTTGACAGGTAAATCAGAGAAAGAGGCAGAGAAGCAGATTCTTGCCATTGATAAGCACCGGGCGGAATATTATAAGTATTACACGGGCAGGGAGTGGGAGAATGCCAAGCATTACGATCTTTGCTTGAATAGCAGCAAGCTCGGTTTTGATAAATGCGTGGAGATTGTAAAATCTTATCTGGATATTCGTTTCCGATAAGTGCGGGGAACGTTCCGGAACGATATGCGGTGGTTGGAATGGAAAGCACATATTTTGTGCTTTCTATTTTTTAAATCCTGGTTCTTGCCGGTGCGGGAATATGCTCCATAAGTATATCCTGCGGTTGATTTAAGACTTGGAGGATAATAATTCTTTGTCATGGGAGATTGGAAAGAGCCCATGGATAATGGTGTGATAGGCAATATTCCGTTATGTATAAATATGGCAGGGTATTGATATGCATACAATTGTATGCTATACTTTAGGGCAAAATTTGAAGTGGCTATGCCGGAAAAGAGGTACGCGATGATTTCAGAAAAGATGATCGGATTAGTAAAAAACAGCTCCGTGATCAGAGCTATGTTTGAAGAGGGAAAGAGATTGGCCGGTATCTATGGTGCGGAAAATGTATTTGACTTCAGCCTGGGCAATCCCAGTGTTGAGCCTCCCATGGAGATTAAGGAAGCCCTTATTCAGGTGCTTCAGGAGGATGCACCTAATTTGGTGCATGGATATATGAGCAATTCCGGCTTTGAGGATGTCCGGGAGAAGATAGCACAATCGATCAACCGCAAGCACAATACTGGTTTTTGTTATGAAAATATCGTGATGACAGTGGGAGCGGCCGGAGGATTGAATGTAATTCTCAAGACATTATTAAATCCTGGTGAAGAAGTAATCGTATTTGCACCCTTTTTTGGCGAGTACCGTAATTATGTCAGCAATTTTGACGGGCAGCTGGTGGTTGTAAGTCCAAATACAATTGATTTCCAGCCTAATCTGGCCGAATTCGAACAGAAGCTTTCTGCAAAAACCAAAGCGGTCATCGTGAATACCCCAAACAATCCTACCGGAGTAGTTTATTCCCAGCAGACGATACAGGAGCTGGCTGGCATTCTCTACAGAAAACAGAAGGAATACAATACCTCTATTTATCTGATTTCGGATGAGCCTTACCGTGAACTGGCTTATGACGGAGTGGAGGTGCCTTATATTACGAAGTTCTATAATAACACCATCGTCGGCTATTCCTACAGCAAATCTCTTTCCCTACCGGGAGAAAGAATAGGATATCTTGTCCTACCCGGCGAAGTGGATGATTTTGAAGAATTAGCGGCTGCAGCCAATGTAGCAAACCGTATTCTTGGGTATGTGAACGCACCCTCCATAATTCAGCGGGCGGTTGCCAGGTGTCTGGAAGCAAAGGTGGATGTGGAAATTTATAACCGTAACCGGGAGCTATTGTATCAGAAGCTGGTATCCTTCGGCTATGAATGCGTGAAGCCCCAGGGCGCCTTCTACCTGTTTATTAAAGCCTTGGAGGAGGACGATAAGGCTTTCTCTGCTGCAGCCAAGCAGCATAATCTTCTGATAGTGCCGGGATCCTCCTTCGGATGCCCGGGCTATTGCAGGATTGCCTATTGTGTTGATTATGACATGATTGAACGTTCCCTGCCCAGGTTTAAGAAGCTTGCTGGGGAATATGGAAAATAGCCTGCAGGAATACTGAGTTAAAAAGAGGCATTAGATAGAAAAACAGATCAAATTGATAGAAAAAATAATAAAAAGATAATAAAATCAGATAATAAAATCAGATAATAAAACAAGACGATAAAAATCATATAAAAAAAGACGACAAAATGGAATATAAAATTTGATAGAGAGGAAAATGTATCATAGAGGGCATCCCTTTATGGTACAGGGATACGATATGAGACCTTGGGAGAAGAATATTCGTTCCGTGGTTCCCTATGTTCCGGGGGAGCAGCCGGATTGCAAGGATATGGTGAAGCTGAATACCAACGAGAATCCATACCCTCCTGCTCCCGGAGTGAAGGCGGTTCTTGAGAAGCTGGATACGGATCTTTTGAGACTTTATCCGGATCCGACCGTTAAACAGTTGGTCTCCGAGCTGGCCCGTTACTATCGTTTGAAGCCGGAGCAGGTATTTGTCGGCGTGGGCTCGGATGATGTGCTTGCAACGGCATTTTTAACCTTTTTCAATTCAGAAAAGCCAATCTTATTTCCTGATATTACCTATTCCTTCTATCCAGTATGGTGTGATCTATACCGTATCCCATACGAAAGACCGGAGCTGGATGAGGAATTCCATATCCGAAGAGAAGATTATTACAAGGAAAATGGCGGGGTGGTGATTGCCAATCCGAATGCACCAACCTCCCTCTATGCGGAATTGTCCCTGATTGAGGATATACTGGAGCACAATCAGGAGGTCATAGTGATTGTAGATGAGGCATATATTGATTTCTCCGGGGCTTCGGCGGTGGAATTAATTGATCGTTATGACAATCTTGTAGTTGTCCAGACCTTCTCCAAATCCCGGTCTATGGCGGGAATGCGTATCGGCTATGCGATGGCTAATCCGGCGCTGATTAAAGCGCTGAATGATGTGAAATATTCAATCAATTCCTATACAATGAATCAAACTGCCATCTATGCAGGGGTGGAAGCGGTAAAGGATGTGGAATATTATAAGGAAGGAATTGAAAAGATACTGCAAACCAGGTCGAAGTCAGAGCAAAGACTCAGGGAGCTTGGCTTT
>JAEZFH010000253.1 GCA_023437885.1 Bacillota bacterium
GAATAGTTGGTGGGTACCTTTTCTCTGGTAAGAATTTCTCCATCCTCATTCATTAATGCAAATTTCGTATTGGTGGCTCCGATATCAAAGATTAATTTATTCATTGCAGCTCCCCTTTCCGTAGGACAGTATCTCACCATTGCTGGAAATAACCTGCTTGAACCAGTCATAGCTCTTCTTCTTATATCTGGCCAGATCCATCAGATCGGTATCGGTACGGTTCACATAAATGAAGCCGTAGCGTTTCTTCATCTCACCTTGGGAGCTCAGGATATCGATCGGACCCCAGGTAAGAAAGCCCATCAATTCTACTCCGTCCTGTTCAACTGCCAGCTTGAGCTGCTCAAGATGACTGCGGAAATATTCGATTCGGTAATCATCTTCGACGGTTTTGGCTTCATTCAGGGACTCATCTGTTCCGATACCGCATTCAATCGTGAAGACCGGAAGACGGTAGCGGTTGTAAATCTCCTTTACTGTTAAGCGCAACCCAACCGGATCGATGCTCCAGCCCCATTCGGTCTGCTTCAGATATTCATTCGTAGCCGGATTCTGGAAGGCTCTCATTAGGATTGTTTCGCCGTCTCCTCCCTCCCCGTCTCGTACCGTCAGGGACTGATAGTAGCTGTGAGCCAGGAAATCCATCTTTGCCTGCTTCAGATAATTCAGATCACCCGGAAGGATCGGAAGAGAAATTCCGGCAAGCTTCCATTCCTGCAGCAGATCGGCAGGATACTCTCCGTAAGCCAACACATCCAGGGTGTAATAATTGTAGCTGCGGTCTGCCGTTTGTGCGGCCAGCACATCCTCCGGCTTACAGGTAGCGGGATACATCGGCATAAAGTTTACCATACCTCCGACTTTTGCATGAGGTGCGTACTGGCGAACCAAATGGAATACCTCGGCTGATGCCATAAACATATGATGCATGCAGACAGCATACAGAGCTTTTCTCTCCTTTTTTGGAGTATCTGCCGGCAGCTGGAATACGGGGATCATGGCGGCGGCATTTTGCTCATTAAAAGGAATGTAATATTTGACTCGTGTACCGAAGCGGCGGATTACCGCTTCCGCATATTTTCGATAAGCGGTGACGGTTTCCCGGCCCTTCCAGCCTCCATACTTTTTCATTAATGCCAGGGGCAGATCAAAGTGATGCAGGCATACAACCGGTTCGATATGATGGTGTAAAAGCTCATCGATTACCTTTTCGTAAAAGAGGAGCCCCTCCTCATTAAGTTCCCCTTCCCCATCCGGCAGAATACGTGCCCAGCTGAGGGAAAAGCGGTAGGCGGTAAAGCCCATGCCGGCGAATAAGGCGATATCTTCCTTATAACGGTGGTAGAAATCAATCGCTACCTTCCAATCCGAACCTGATTTGGTCCGGTCCTGCACATCATAGACCGTGGGACCCTTACCGCCCTCGTTCCAGGCACCCTCTGTCTGCATGCTGGATACGGAGCCTCCCCATAGAAAATCCGTTGAAAAAACACCCATTGAAATCATCTCCTTCTCTTAATTGAAGATGCTGGAAAGCATCTTTGTTATTGAACCTAAAACGAGTAACTTGCTGCTTATAGTTGTTTATGTAGCGATTAAGTCAGCCTATTGGTTATCGATTGCATAGTCCGGATGGTTATTAATAACGTAGCCCTAGTGGTTACCGGTTGCATAGTTCTGGTGCTTATTGATTGTATGATCCTATTGTTATGATAGCAGTACAGTGATATAATAGTTGTAATATTTTAAGGTTAATAGAATTATTATAAGGTGATAAGCAAAATGATCAGGTCTGCTTCTGCAAAAGTACGAGATTTCATTTTCTCAACGCTTTTTAGAGACAGCAGAGCACACCGGAAGCTGGAATGGGGGGATTCAACATGGAGAGAAGACTGGCTGAACTGGCAATAAAGAAGATGCTGCGGGCAGATTACGGACACTATTCCCGTGCGGAGGAACACAAATTAATCCTGGACTTTCTGCGAGGAGTTGTACCGGGAGGAGTTGTGCCGGACGGAGTGAATTCCCTATCCGGCAGAGAATACCCTTCGGCAGAGACGTTTGGGCAGGTTTTGATGCCTCCCGGCCGTTCCATTGATCATTTTTCGCTGGCAATGCAGCCTCTGCGGTCGATTAAGAATAATATGATCTGTGCGGTGGCTGTTATGTGCAGGTATGCTGCGGATCTTGGTGCAGATGATGAACGTTGTTATGCATTAAGCGATTATTATATCAATGAAATTGAGACGCAGGTAAATATTCATAATTGGGAGCAGACGATACTTGAGATAGCAAGACATTATTCCGAGCTGGTAAAAAACGGCGAGCAGGAGAGGTATACGCTGCCGGTCCGAAGGGCCATCCGTTATATCCGCCAGCATCTCTATGAAGCTTGCAGCCTTTGTCAGGTTGCGGCAGCCGTCAAGCTGCATCCGAACTATCTGTCAACGCTGTTTAAGGCGGAAACCGGTGTGCCGGTATCTGATTATATTCGGCAGATAAAAATTCGCGAAGCCGTCAATCTGCTTCGCGAAGGGAATTATTCCGTGTCCGAGGTGTCGGAAATGCTGGGGTATCATAGTCTTTCCTACTTCTCCAAGGTGTTTCACCGGGTATGCGGCTGCGGTCCCCGGGCATTCAGGAGCGGAAGCGGGTCAGCCGCATCTGACCAATATTTATCCTTATCAGGGATGTAATGCTGTGAAGCAGCAATGGAGGTAATGCGGATACGTTGTATCCGCAGCAAGCTGCGAATGGTCAAAAACCATTCGCGGAGTGCGAATATCCGCCTCGGGCTAGGATAACAGATCCTCGATCTGCGGCAGCTCCTTTGTAAGCCAATACTGGGAACCGTCGGTCAGTCTGCACAGCAGGCCGAGATTAACCAGTTCTCGGCGAAGCAGCCATTTATCCTGAAAGGTGTGGTTTGTATCGATGATATCATTCACCTGCTTTTCGGTATAGGTAGTATTGGCATCAAACTTTGAGGCCAGATAAAACAGGACAATTACCTTGTTCCTTTTCTTGGCGGGAAAGAGAGTCACGCGGCCCTCACCGTCAAGGAATTTACTGATTTCTTTAAAAATAGGACTATCTTCTATGTGTTCCATTCATATCTCCATTTCTGCGCAAAGATCCTGCGTATTCTAACATAATGTCTAGTACCACCTTGCGCAAGGTAGCACTAGTGCTGCACTGAGCAAGGCGACACTTAAAATATTCCCGTCATTTCACCCAGTAATCACGGCAATCCTGGGAGCGCTCCATAAAACCATATTCAATCAGATACCGGCGAAGGGTGGGATAATCCTCATGGATATCCTTAAGAATCCGGTTCACTTCTTTCTCGGGGTAGATTCTTCCCTTTTGGAATTGCTCTATAATTTTCTGGAGGGTGACGATTTTTTTCTTCTCCTTGGCGGAGAAGAGCTTCAGCTTCAGAGGTGCCATACTGGAGAATACCGTCGCAAGGATCTTCTCCCGTTCCTCCATTGTTATAATATAACGGTCGTCTACCATCTTGGCACCGTCATGAATTGGAATCAGGCTGTCCTTGTCAAGGGCTGGAGCCTCCATCGCCAGGCCGTAGAGAGAAAGATACAGCTTTGCCTGCTTTGCCTTCTCCCGGAAGCTGAATTTCTGATGCCGGACGGTTGAGGCAGAGATCCCCAGGGCGGAAGCGATCTGCTGATCGGAGAGACCGCGCCGGAGCAGGTCAAGAAGCTCCTTTTGCTTATCGGTAACCGTATTGTATTTACTATCGAAGGCCAGCAGATGGCGGAACATGCCCCCATGCTCCTCTTCTACATGCAGACGGACCGCCTTGGAAGCTTCATAGTACCGATCCCCAAACCGGAAGATTTCACCGGTTTCAAATACCGCATTGCACAGAAGGCAGTGGTAGGTTCCGGCAGCCGGACGGTAGCAGAAGCCATTCCTGATATCATCAACAGAATTTTTTTCAAAATCAATATTCATAAGTTTCTCCATGTGTTTATACAAATGATAAATAAATTATACATATGATTATTGAATATGTCAACATATAATGTAAAATTGGCAATATGCGTCGAAGGGTAAGAGGTGGCGGAAGGACGAGAGATTTCTTGCCGTTGACTTCATTCGGTTTACAGAAATCATCTTTGGGCCAGGGAAGACACAGTTAGTTCAATATTAAGGTTTTCTTAAGATGCTTGCATTACTGGTTTGGGAAATGCTAGAATATGATAAAGCTTCCTCACCACACAGCCAGGAATAATGTCACAGAAAATAGCAGGGCATTTATTCCGGGATTTGTATGTTAGAGAAGCAGAAGAAGGTTAATGCAGATGACATCGGAAGCCTGGAAAAATCTCCTGTCCAAATTGGAATGAGATCGTTGGGCCGAAGGGCTGACGATTGAGAGTATAAAGGAGGAATAGGATGAAAAAGCAGGAACAGCTCTTGAGAAGATGCATCCATGTGATTGTGGTAACATTCGTTTTAGGTATTGGTTTTGCTTATGCCACCAGGCTGAAAGAGCCGGTGTTTCTTACCCTCTGTGTTGAAGTCAGCACGGTTCCGGAGCCGGAGAGCGGCTATGATCAACCGGTATTGGAGCTTCAGTACCTGACGAATATGGATGATCAGAAAAATGTGACAGGTATTTCCTTTCCGGAAGCTCCGGATATTTCATTCCGCGCTACAGAGTATGGCCAGAATTACGGTATGATGGTTACCTTTGGTACAGTTGCCAATCAAAAGCTCGGAGAAACCATTGGACGCTACAGTCTTCGTAAAGTATATGTATATATGGATAATTATTTCCTGAAGGATTGGAAGGGACAGATTGAGCTTAATACGGCAAGGCTTCAATTCAATGATGGAAGTACGGTCCAGGCAGACTTGGGCAGGATTATCCTGTACAGTGAAGAAGCACAGAACTGGGGGTTTGCGACAGCGGTTTCAAGCTCCTCCAATCAGGGGGAAGCAAGTGCCGATTACCGGGCAATCCGAAATCTTACGAATGTCACCCTCCAATCACCGCTCCTGTCTGATGCGGGACGGAGGATGGAATTAAGCATCAACGGTCAGTTATATGAGGATGTCTCCAGTCTGAAATGCAGGAAGGGAGAGAAGCTGCTAATCCGCAGCAGGTACCGGAAGGAAACGGAAACCGGGATGGAAGGGGCAGAGTATGATTTCTATGATGTACGACCGGTATTAAGCTATACGGGAGAGGATGGAAGCCAGGGAGCTTTACGTATTTATGATCTGGAATATCGAAGGTATTTTTATAGCTACCTTGATGTATTAAAATATCTGAGGAGCAGGGGGGAGATATAATGTTTGATGGGTATCGGATTATCTTTTGGGGAATATTTTTTGTCACCTTCCATATTAATCTTGGGAGGATACCGATTCTTCCGACTTTTGTAGGATATATCATGGTATCCCGGGGGATAGGACATCTTATTGAGGAAACCAATTCAAAGCATTTTGAAAAGGCACGTGGTGTAGCGTTTTGGCTTACCCTTCTGGGGGTAGTCAGCTTCCTTTTCTTATGGACTCCTTATCAATCCGGCCTATTTAGCTATTTCTCGGTTGTCTTTTCCGTGCTGGAGTTATCACTTGTAAGCTATATATTGGAGGGAGGTATCGAATACCTTCATGGGAAAGGGCGCAGTAATCTGGTAAATGACTACCGGGCTGAGCAGAAAAGCTATACCATCCTGCAAACAATATTTATCCTAAGCTCTGTGGTGGCTATTACCATAGCGGATGCAACGATTTCCTTTGTAGTGATATTATTTGGATTGTTCTTAAGGATTTGGTTTATGGCAATGCTGGGCAGGTTGAAGCGAAACCAGGAAGAGCCTGCGGGGGGCGGGACGCTGCCAAAGGAGCCGGAGCCCGGGGTGGGCAGCAGCCCCCTTGCAGACAGGTATGAATCTGACACAGAGAATTGGAAGGAAGAAGGTCACCGTTCCGGGGAATTGGATGCAGGAAGCAGCTATGGCGGGAAGGCAGAGGACGGAGAATACACTACAGTATTTCAAGATGAGAACGATTGATAGGGATGGCAGTAGAGTATTCTATATTTTAAGGTATGGAGGTTTTTATGAGAAGGGAAAACTGGAGAACTAGATTAGTTGTTATTCTTATATTGCTCCTATCCGCACTGCTGCTCATTCCGGCAGCTACAGCGGATGCAGATATGGGACCCAAGCCTGAAATTGAGGTCAGGGTGGTAAATCCGCCGAAAGAAGAATACTATCTGGATTTATTGTCGACAGGAGAAAACAGTTATAAGAATTTAGACGAGATTCAACACTATGACAGGGTAAAACTGGAGCTGCTGGAGGACTATGAGGAAAATGGCTGGAAACCGGCTCTGGTCCGTGGGACCCGTGCGCCTATGTGGGGCGACCTGATTGGTGTAAGGACGGATTATGGGATGGAGCACCGTTTTGGTTATATGGGTGTACCTGATGATTTTAAACTGATCATAATAACACCGGAAAATCAGATTGTAGTATCGGAGGAGATTCACCGGGATGCTCTAAAGACGGTCATAACCTACGACTACCTGACGAATTCCGTACATATCGAAGGAGCTTTTATGGCATATCTTAAGCAGTTTCTGGCGACCTGCAGCTCAACGCTGCTGATCGAAGGGGTGCTGCTGCTCTTGTTCGGTTTTTCGATTAAGGCAAACCGTAAGGTCTTTCTGTCAGTCAATATAATTACTCAGCTTGCATTGACGGCCACCATCGGAATCCTTTTTGTGAAAGAAGGTATTCTGGTTGCCTTCCTCTTGTTTGTTCCGGCTGAATTGTTAATCCTAATTGTAGAAAGCATATTATTTACCTTGCTGCTGAAGGAGCACAAAAAGCTGAGAAGGTTCCTGTATGCAATTACAGCCAATATTGTAAGTTCTGCCGTTGGTCTGATAATTATGGCACTGACATATGCCTGATGAGAGGTTTCTTAATCCAGCCTTGAATAATGCCGGCATGCGAGGCTTACCGGCTGTTTTATCACCAGGAAATGCAGTGCTGGAGAGGATACTGCCGACGAAGGAGAAGATGCATAGATCCATTATCATAAAGGGGAAGCAGGGGAGCCTGCTTCCTTTTGTATTGCATGAGCTGGCTTGATGTACCCTATATTTTCAAACCCTACATTATAACACCAGGGTCAGCAGATATGCTATAAAAGAGCCGTATCTAATATCTGTTGGCGAAAGGAGTAATGTATTTTGAATATCATAATTAAAGGGGCTCACCAAAATAATCTTAAAAATATCAGCTTAGAAATCCCGAAGAATAAGTTGATTGCTTTCACTGGCCTGTCAGGCAGCGGTAAATCGACGCTGGCTATGGAAACCTTACAGCGGGAGTGTCAAAGACAATATATGGAGTCCATGGGGATGACAATGGAGATAGGCTCCAGACCTATGGTAGATTCGATTGTGGGTCTTTCCCCGGCAATCTCCATTAACCAGACGAACACCAACCGTAATCCGCGCTCCACGGTAGGAACGGTTACAGAGATTTCTCCGTATTTGAGAATCCTGTTTTCAAAATTAGGTGAAAGACTCTGTGCTCATTGCGGAAAAAATGTGCAATAATAAGGATGGAGGTGTATGTGGATGAATATATATAAGACCGTTGATGTTGCCAGAATAATTGGCATCCATGTGAATACTGTCCGGCTATACGAAGCATGCGGCCTGATTCCCAAGCCTGAACGGCGGGAGAATGGCTATCGGGTATTTACCGATCTTCATATTGAGCAGTTCAAATTAGCCCGCGCGGCTCTGCAAGTTGAGGTTCTTCAAAATGGACTTCGAAAGCAGGCCGTTGATATTATCAAGGCTTCTGCGGCAGGCGACTATGAAGAGGCAGCAGAATTAACCAGACGGTATATAGAACAGTTGGACGTGGAAAAAGAAAATGCGGAAGAGGCAATCAAAATAACCCGCAGCATACTTTCCGGCACGGACAGAACCTGCCCCAAGGCAGATATATCTTATACAAGAAAAGAGACAGCGGATTTTCTTCATGTAACGATTGATACGCTGCGGAATTGGGAGCTGAACGGCCTGTTTACCATAAAGCGGCGAAAGAATAGCTATCGGGTATATACCGCTGAGGATTTGCAGCGGTTGAAGATTATTCGTTCCCTGCGCTGTGCGAACTACTCGCTTTCGGCAATTTTGCGAATGCTGCGCGCATTGTCTGCGGACCCGGAGGCGAATATCCGGGAGGCCATTGATACGCCGAGAGCAGATGACGACATTATTTCCGCCTGTGATAAGCTGCTTACTTCGTTAAGTGAAGCGAGAGAAAATGCTCAATATGTGGCCGTGCAAATTAAAAAAATGAATAATATGTCTGATTAAAAAGCCTACATGGATCCACCATACCATGGGAACATGCTAATCTTTATACACTTCAAAAAAGGAGGTAGAAAGATATGGATGAAACAATCCGGATTTCCGGGATCAGCAAATCTTATGCCGGAAACAAAGTAATCGAGAATCTCAGCATATCGGTTGCTGCAGGGGAAGTGTATGGTCTGCTTGGCGCAAATGGCGCGGGTAAAAGCACTTTGATTGAGTGTATCTTAGGCACACGGAGGGCTGATTCCGGTTCGGCCCGCATTCTGGGATTAGACCCGTGGAAAAACCGGAAAAGGCTTTTTGAGCAGGTCGGGGTACAATTTCAGGAGGCGAATTACCCGGACAAAATCAAAGTAAAGGAGCTGTGTGAGGAAACAGCCTGTCTCTACAAAAAGCCAGCCGATTATGAAACGCTGCTGCTGCGCTTCGGTCTGGCAGAGAAGAAAGACGCTTTTGTCAATGAACTGTCCGGCGGACAGAAACAGAAGCTCTTTATTATCCTTGCCCTTATTCCTGACCCTAAAGTGGTTTTTCTGGATGAGCTTACCACCGGCCTTGATACGAAGGCCCGGCGCAGCGTATGGAAAGGCCTGTTGGAATTGAAGGAACAGGGACTGACAATCTTTCTGTCCTCTCATTTCATGGATGAGGTGGAAATACTCTGTGACAGGATCGGGATTCTCAAAGACGGCGGATTAATATTTACCGGCACGGTACGGGAAGCGACCGCGCAAAGCTCCTGCGACAAATTGGAGGATGCGTATCTGTGGTTTACCGGAGAGGAGGAATCGGACGATGAATAGGTTTTTTACCATGCTGAAAACGGAACTTAAATTATCCTTTCGGGGAATGGATATGGTTATTTTTGCACTCTGTATGCCGGTGGTGGTTGTGGTTATCCTTGGCATTATTTACGGAAATAAGCCTGCCTTTGACGGCGCTGAGTATTCTTTCCTGGAACAATCCTTCGGGGCATTGTCCACGATTGCAATCTGCGCAGGCGGCGTGATGGGCCTTCCGTTGGTCATCTCCGATTACCGGCAGAAGAAAATCCTGAAGCGGTTCAAAGTAACCCCAACAAGCCCGGTGCTTCTATTGGCGGTGCAGGTAACGATCTATGCGATATACTCGCTGTTGTCGCTGGCTTTGATTTTCCTCGTATCATCCCTGTTCTTCGGGCTGCAGTTTACCGGCTCTGCAGGAAGGTTTCTGGCAGCGTACCTTCTGGTTATGCTGTCCATGTTCAGCATTGGCATGATGGTGGGCGGAATATCACCGAATATGAAAATAGCCAGTGTTGCTGCCAGCATCCTGTATTTCCCCATGCTGATCTTTTCCGGAGCAACCCTGCCCTACGAGGTAATGCCCTCTGCTTTACGGAAAGTGGCAGATATTTTACCTTTGACGCAGGGTATTAAATTGCTTAAAGCAGCCTCGCTCGGCATGCCGATAGAAGCTGTATGGCTTCCTGCAATCATTATGCTTGCAGTTATGATTATTTGCGGAGGTATTTCTATTAAATTCTTCAAGTGGGAATAATTATTAAGGATCACCAGGAAACAGCCCCGGGCAGTGTAGTGACCCCCTAAGGTAAGATTTTTTTGTCTAACCTTAGGGGGAATGTGAAGGAAGCATTATGCTTCCGGAAGGAGAAATAAGAGATAGAATATAATTCTTGACATATCCAGACTATTGTAATAGTATATGTGTATACTATTACAATAGTCTGGATGAATTGTTTTATATAAGGCTGTACATAAAGCTGCGTGAGGGCAACTTGGGAGGTAGAACGATGGAGGCAATAAAGTTATTTGACAGTGAGCTGAAGGTGATGGAGATTATCTGGGATAAGGAGCCCATCAGCGCAAAGGAGATCAGCATAATTCTGGGAGATACCGTCGGATGGAATAAGAATACGACCTATACCATTATTAAAAAGTTAATTGATAAAAATATAATTGAGAGGGCGGAACCTAATTTTATCTGCACCGCCAAGCTGAAGAGGGAACAGGTTCAGAGGGCAGAGACGGTCAGCTTGATCGAGAAGCTGTATCAGGGTTCCCGGAAGGCTTTTTTTGCGGCCTTTCTTCAAAATGAAGAATTGTCCAAGGAGGAGCTGGAGGAGTTAAGGAAGCTCATTGACCAACAGGAAAAGAAGTAAGAAGCTCTGTAATTGGGAGGTAACCGGAATGTTGCAGGAGATATTTTATTGGATTGTTAATATGAGCATGATAGCCTCTGTTTATGGGGTAATCATTTACTTTTTACGGTATATCAGGTCTCTGCCCCGAACGGCCGTCTATTATCTGTGGTTCGTAGTATTGTTGCGTATGCTCTGTCCGGTGGGGATTTCCAGCAAGTTCAGCCTTATGAATCTTCTCTCAGGGCTGGCAGACAGAGCAATTGTCAGAACGGTGCCCGTTGAGGAGCTATCGCTGTCTCTGGCCAATACGATCCGCGGAGCCCAGACCTATGCTCCGATTATTTATAAGACGGATACTCTGGAGGCATTCTTCCGGGCAGCCTCCATCCTCTGGATCATTCCTGCCCTGGCGCTGATTTTGACCGTAATTCTACTGTATCATGCAACTGTGTCGGAGCTAAGGAAGGCATCCCTGCTGCGGGAGGATTTATATGAGGGTGATATGGTGAATACACCTGTGACGGCAGGAATTATCCACCCAAGAATCATACTGCCCAGGGAGGTAGATCCTGGTCATTTGGAATATATCCTGCTGCATGAGCGGGTTCACAGGAGAAGAATGGATAATCTGTGGCGCATGGTTGCCATCATAGCCGTGTGCATTCATTGGTTTAATCCCCTAAGCTGGGTTTTTATAAAAATCCTTTTAAATGATTGTGAGCTTGCCTGTGACGAGGCGGCAGTGAAGCAGCTCGGAGATGAGGATAGGAAAAGATATGCCCACACTTTACTGAATTATGCAGCAGCGCCTGCCGTGTTTTCTTCCGCCTTTGGTGGCAGCAGGATAAGGCTGCGGATCGAAAGAGTGCTCACTTATCGCAGGCTGACCTGGTTTTCCTCGATTTGTTTATGTATTCTTTATCTCATTGTGGCGTATTTACTGTTAACCAATGGAGTCGCATAGGGATTTTCTTAATACCGTGCGGTAAAAGCGTAACCTGTGGGGATAGGTTACAT
>JAEZFH010000254.1 GCA_023437885.1 Bacillota bacterium
GGATGGGGTACGGTAATAACAGATACCGAGGTCCAAAGCAGCCTGTGTTTGTCAGAAATATACATAGGTATGTTTTTCACTTTTTTGCTCTTGATTGCTTTCTTGATTTGGATTGTACTGCCGGAAAAAAAGAATTATTAGAAGCAATGAAAGGACATATTTTGCAGCAGGGCAGCATAACCGGAAAATACAAACGATAATACGGCTGTGGCTTTTGCCCCCATGAACAAACATGTAATCATGAAATCAGAACTTTGCACATGGATTAAAGCAGGAAAGGTGATGCCTTGACAACTCGCGGTGAGCGTGGCATGTTATTGTATAAATTATATATATAATTGCGGTAACATGCCGATATATTATGCAAAATAAATATTTTGGTTGACATAGTAAAATGCTATTGACATGATTGAGTACAAATGATAATATCAAGTTAAACGTAAAACGTGTACGATATATACAATTATCTTTCTGAGTAATTAGAATGGGTTACGATACGTTTAACGTGAAACTATCAATAGAAAGAGGAGGATTTTATATGAGGAGTTCCAAATTACGCAAGGCTCTATCCTCAATTGCATTTGCTGCAGTTGTGGTGATGACGGTGACTGTACAGGCATTTGCTGCATCAGCCTATCTTGTACAGGACGGAACTTTTACAAATGCAGGATTTGTGAATGCCGGAGAAGTAAAAGATGGAACAATTCAGGGACCCGGTAACTGGACACAGTTGAATCTGGGGGATGCAGCTGTGGATGCACCTTATCTGCATGTCATTATAAAGGCGACCGGAGATACAGCGGCAGCGCAGATTGCAGTATCGGATCTGTTTACGTTCGTGCTTGCCGATATGGGGATTACCTTGACAGAGGAGTATCAGGATGTAGTGCTTCCGGTCCAGGATAAGGGGATTACGATGCTGTCCTGGCTAAACTGTATGGGGCTGGACGGCGGCAGCAGCGTATACACTGTTAAGGATGTTTTCCTATCCGACGACGCGGCTTCGACGCTTGCGGCAGCAGAAAGCACCGCACAGGCTGCTCCGGAAGGAGAAAGCCTGCCTAAGACGGGTGCTTCGGCAGGAATGACGGCAATCGCCGCTGCAGGTATGGCATTCTGTGCAGGCGGTTATGCAGTAATAAAGAAATATAAAAAACCGTTAACCCACGGAGAGTAGTATTGTGAATTAGCTTGCCGATGGGGATTAAAGTAAAGGTAACATCATTAAAGAGAAGCAATAATTAAGCCGCCTGACGGCAGTATGGAGGTTAATATGAGAAAAATGAAACAATGGTTAAGTCTGTTATTATGCATGGTGCTCGCGGTCAGCTTGTTATCCGCCTGCGGTACGAAGAAGGAGGAAGCTGCTACGAATACACCGGCAGATACCTCAACGACAGAAAAGGATAACTCACAGGCAGAGCCTACCAAAGCAGCAGAAAACGCTGAAAAGATGCAGCTTACTCTTGGTATCTGGCCGGAAGATACACTGACGGCTGATATTGAATTACATAAGGGATATGTCGCTACCTTTAATGCAACTCATCCCAATGTAGAGGTTGTTCCCGCATATTACAAATATGCAACCGATACCTTTGTGCCGCTGGCAGAATCCGGCAACCTTCCGGTGATTTTTGAATCCTGGTATACAGAGCCCCAGAAGCTGATCAATGGCGGTTTTGTTGCGGACATTACTGATATTCTGGAGGAAAGAGGCTGGACTGAGAAGATTAATCCCTCCATTCGTGAGCTGTTATCCAAGGATGGAAGAATCTATGGTATTCCCCGTGACGGTTATGCTCTTGGTTTAATGTTAAATGTTGAGCTTTTTGAGCAGGCGGGCCTGGTAGACGCCAATGGTATCCCCATGTATCCCAAGACCTGGGCGGAATTGGCTGAAACTGCAAAGAAGATCAAGGATGCAACCGGTGCAGCTGGACTCTGCCTGTTAGCAAAGGATAATGCAGGCGGCTGGCATTTCAGTAATATCGCATGGGCTTTTGGCGCTACCCTGACTTTAGAGGAAAACGGTAAATTTGTTGCCAATGTAGATACGGCAGAAGCAGTTGCTGCGATGGAATATGTGAAGAGCTTACGTTGGGAGTATGACGTACTTACTCCGGATCCCACCAACGAAGACTGGGGTTCCGGCTTTGTTAACCTGGGAACCGGCGCGGCTGCCATGTATATCGGCGCCAATGATGCAGTTAACCAGCCGACTCAGGTAAATGGCCTTGCAGTAGATAAGCTTTCCATGTGTGCGCTTCCTGCCGGACCTGGCGGAGCTCAGTACTCCTTATCCGGCGGTACACCTTATATGTTCTCCAAGAATGCGACCCCGGAACAGATTAATGCAGCACTGGATTATCTTGAGATTATGGGTAAAGCCCCGGTGGCAACCGATGATGCAATCGCAGGTATGAGAGCGGATGCGCAGAACCGTGTTGCCAATGGTGTACCTGTAATTCCCCGCTTCCCTTGCTGGATTGCGGAGGATGTATTGGCGGCGGAGAATGAGATTGTTGAAGAATTCGGTAACGTGGATACTAAGCTGTATGATAACTATTTCAATGCACTTAAGACGGAAGGAAATCTTCGTCTTGAGGAGGTTGGCTCGGCACAGGATCTTTACGCAGAGTTAACCAAGGTCCTTCAAGCTGTAATTACAGATAAAAATGCAAATGTTGCAGAGCTGATGAAGACAGCGGATACAAATTATCAAACAATTCTTGATAACACTGTAAATAAATAAAAAATAAAAAATTATACTTGGGATGATGGGGCTCTCTGCGGAGAATACCCCATCATCTTTAAAGAAGCAAATGGATGGAATTAAAGAACAGGAGGGTGGATCAAATGGTCGGAACCAAAAGTGAGCTGCCTCGCAGTGGAAAGAGGAGAACATACTTACAAAAAGATATCACAAGCTGGCTGATTATGCTGCCCACAATTATATTATTTGCCTTTTTTGTTTGGGAGCCATTATTGGAAAGCATTCGCCTCTCCTTATATACGGCGAAAGGGATACGATTACAGGAATTTGTAGGACTGGACAATTATATGCTTGTCCTGAAGCACCCGGATTTTATACATGCATTTACGAATACCTTCAAATACATAATATGGTCCTTGGCAGTCGGTTTTCTCATTCCCATAATAATTGCAATTCTGATTTCGGAGACAGTTCATCTGAAAGGACTGTTTAAGATCGGTGTATACTTCCCCAATATCATGCCCGGTATGGCCATGGTTATGATGCTGGGATATTTCTTCCGCCCGGGCAACACGGGTGTACTGAATATTCTATTATCAAAGATCGGTCTAGAACCGATGGTTTGGCTGTCGAATCCCAAGCTGACGATACTGCTCATCGTAGTGACTATGACATGGAGAGGAGCAGGTGCCACGGCATTTCTTTATATGGCAGGCATCAATGGGATTAGCCCCGAGCTGTATGAGGCTGCCACTTTGGATGGTGCAGGTATCCGTCAAAGAATCAGATATATTACGATACCGAATATATTTTCCCTGGGTAAGACATTATTGATACTTCAGATTATTGCCGTGTTCCAAATCTTATACGAGCCTTTGGTTATGACAAACGGCGGACCGAATAATGCAAGTATTTCGATTATGCAGTTGGTATACAATTATGCATTCCGGGATTTCAATTATCCTGCGGCGGCCGCCCTGTCGGTCATGATGTGTATCATACTAATTCTGCTAAGCGGACTTTATTTCAAAATTACGAAATCGAAAGACTGATTTGCCGCTATTCGGCCGATAAAGCGCTTGGTCGAACAAGAACATTGATTCCGGTTGAAATATAAGAATAGAAAGGCACGGGTGCTGCTATGTTTTTTGAAAAATATATTGAAAAAGAGGACGGAACAATCCGTTCCTATGACCTTCATTCCCTACGGCACAGGATACTGTGTATCCTCATCTTTGCCGCCTGCCTGGGCATGCTTGTGATTGCCATATTTCCTACGATCTGGGTATTTCTCGCCAGCTTCAAGGATATTGCCGAGTTTCGTAAGGAGGCGACGATCCTGCCCAGGAATTTTGATATCCAGGTATATTTAAAAACCTGGAAGGATCTGAAATTTGTAAGATATTATATGAATTCCCTGATTGTTGTTGCGGGCTGTGTTATCAGCTCTGTAATATTTAACGGCCTGCTGGCTTACGGGCTGGCAATACTAAAGCCCAAGGGGCATAAGCTGGTCTATACACTGGTCATGTGGAGCCTGCTCATTCCCGCAACCACCAGTGTAGTTGCACTTTTTGTCAATATCAATCGAATTGGCTTAAACCAGTCCTTTGCGCCGCTATGGCTGTCCATGGGTGCCAACGCCTTTTATGTGGTTATGTTCAAGCAATTCTTTGAAGGCCTGCCCAAGGAGCTGATCGAGGCGGCAAAGCTGGATGGCTGCGGTGTATTGCAGACCTTCGGCCGAATCATACTGCCGCTGTCCAAATCGATTGTTATGGTTATAGCAATCTTTACGGTAAATGCGGCGTGGTCGGATTTTTTACTTCCTTATCTGGTTCTTGGCGGCTCCGGCAAGGAGACGGTAATGGTTCGATTGTTCATGTTCCGGACCTCCAATGCAACGGATGTTGAGGTGCTGCGGGCGGTTGCATTCTCCATTATACCGCCGATCATTTTATTTACCATATTCCAGAAACAGATTACAGCAGGTGCCACAACCGGTGCGATTAAGGGCTAAAACTTGGAGGCAGAGAATGGCTAAAATAGCAGATAAATATTATATTACAGACCCCTGGAGGATTATTGAAGAGGGCTTTGACCCGGATTATTCCCAGGTATCCGAATCGATCTTCTCCCTGGGAAATGAATACATGGGAATCAGAGGATATTTTGAAGAGGGTTATCAGGGTGAAAGCCTGATCGGCAGTTATTTTAACGGAATCTATGAATCAACAGGGACAGAGGGCTCCGCTTATAAAGGGATTATCGACAGGACGGAATTCATGGTGAATTCCGTAGATTGGTTATACCTCCGTATACAGCTCGGTGATGAAATGCTTTATTTCGAGCAGGCGCAGGTGGAGAAGTTCCGGAGGGTACTGGATTTGAAGACCGGTGTCCTTACCCGAAGCTATGTCTGGGTTTTGAAGGATGGCCGCAGGCTGGCCCTGGAATTCGAACGCTTCCTGTCGATGAAGGAGGCCCGCCTCGGAGGACAGAGAGTGCTTCTCACACCCTTAAACTTCTCGGGTGAGGTAACCATCACTGCCGGACTGGATTTCTCCCAGCCCCATCATATGGTGGGAAGGAATCTCTGGAGCTGTGAGGAGCAAAAGTTCGGTGAGAATTGGTGTGCTCTTCTGGCCAATACGGTGAATACTGGCCAGTCCGTATATTCCCTGAGCCGCTTTGACTGCACCGGTATTGCCGGGAGGGACGGATACGAAGAAAAAGGGGTATTCAAGAAATTTTGCCTGCCCCTGACGGAGGGAGAGCAGACACCGTTTACAAGACTTGTGATAAACCAGGTCAGAAAGGGACATACCCCGCAGGAACTTGATACCTTCCGCGTTCAATGTGCTGAAGCGGAACAGGTGACCGCTTCCTTGAGCTACGATACTGCTAAGGAAGAAAGCGCCCAATGGTGGGACTCCATGTGGAAGGCCTCGGATATTGTGATTGATGGGGATGAGTTAAACCAGCAGGGAATCCGTTATTGCATCTACCAGATGCATCAGACCTATCATGGGGCGGACCGGGGGACGATTATCGGTGCGAAAGGCCTTACGGGGGAAGCCTATAGCGGCAATACCTTCTGGGATACGGAGACCTATTGCCTTCCCTTCTATATTTTTAATAATGCCCGGGCAGCGAAGCACCTGCTGGAATTCCGCTATCTTACCCTGCCGGAGGCAAAGGAAAGAGCAAAGGCCCTGGATTGTGAAGGAGCGTTTTACCCGATTGCTACCATCAGCGGCAGGGAATGCTGCAGCCTGTGGCAGCATGCAAGCCTGCAATTACAGGCCTCAACAGCGGTTGCGTACGGTTTGAAGCATTTTGAGACGGTTACCGGGGATGAGGAGTTTGTGTTTTGCACCGGTCTTCCCATCCTGAATGAGGTCAGCCGGATGCTGGCCAGCAGAGGTGACTGGAATGCGGATCATACCCGATTTGGCTATTATGGGGTGATGGGGCCCGATGAGTTTCAGATGATGGTAAATAACAATTGTTATACGAATTTCATGGGTAAGGTTACCCTGGATTATACACTGGAGGTATTGGAACGCTTTGAGACAAAGGACCGGGCTGCATATGAGGCTCTGTTAGCAAAATATCATCTGACCGCGCAGGAACGGGAGAACTGGAGCCTGATCGCCGGGAATATGTATCTTCCCTACGATGAAGAGACGAAGCTTTTCGAGCTGCACGAGGGATATTTTAATCTGCCCCATATTGATGTGGATCAGATACCGGTGGAGGATTTTCCGCTGTATCATCATTGGAGCTATGACCGGATTTACCGCAATGATATGATTAAGCAGCCGGATGTATTGATGCTGATGCTTTTATTCAACGGAAGCTTTACGAAAGAACAGCTGCAAAAGAACTATGAGTTCTATGAGCCGAGATGTATTCATGAAAGCTCCCTTTCTCCTTCGGTTCATTCCATTCTGGCAGCACAGCTGCAAAAGCATGAGGAGGCATACCGATTCTTTGGTTTTGCAACGAGGATGGATCTGGATAATTATAACCGGAATACGGCAGAAGGCTTACATACCACATCCATTGCGGCAGCCTGGATGAATATTGTCTATGGCTTCGGAGGAATGCGCTCCGATAAAAAGGGGCTTGCCTTTGCTCCGTCCATACCGGAGGCCTGGAACGGCTTTTCCTTCCGG
This sequence comes from Bacillota bacterium, assembly GCA_023437885.1. Classification (GTDB taxonomy): domain Bacteria; phylum Bacillota; class Clostridia; order Lachnospirales; family Lachnospiraceae; genus Mobilitalea. The sequence goes on from JAEZFH010000254.1 coordinate 6,895, forward strand.
ATCCATTACGGCAAGGATGTCATTCAGGTAGAGGTTACGAAGGAAGAGGCAATATTCTATACCTTACAGGGAACAGAAATTGAGATATCGGTCTATGGGCAGCCGGTCACCTTGGGAGGAGAAAGGGTTACTATTACCATTCCGGGAGGAAGCAGATGAGTTTCCATGTGATACATCATGGACAGCTCTATCGCATGGAGGTGACTCGGGAGAATTGCCGGATTATACCTCTGGGAGAACCGGCTTAGAATGAAAGAGGGGGATGCTGTAACATACATAACCCATATGCCCTGCATGGAGGCTTCTCCTCCCGGGCCTATGGAAGACAGTGGTATGTAGCGTCCCCCCCTTGTATGGTTGTCTTATAAGGTGAATACAGGTATTTATGAAATTCTTTTTACACTGTCGCGTTCTACCAGCTGAATCGGAAGGATGATCTCCCGCTGCGGCAGTGAATTTTTATCCAGCATATCAATCAGGAAGTTTACCGCCAGCTTACCCTTTAGTGGTGCATCCTGATGGATGGTAGTCAGCGTCGGAGAGGTTAACCGGCACAGGTTGATATCATCGAAGCCGATCACTGAGATATCCTGCGGAACACGTTTGCCCGATTGCTGGATGCCTGCCATGATGCCTGCTGCCAGAATATCCGCGGTTGCAAATACCGCAGTAAGATCGTTGCGCTGTGCAAGCTTACGGCCGAGGCTGATAGTGGTCTCCGTATCCAGCTCCTGCTCGAATACAAGCTCCGGACAAAAGGAGAGGGAAGCCTCCGACAATGCATCCTTATAGCCCTGAAAGCGTTCGGATACTACGCCACGGATTTTAATTGACGGGGAAGCAAAGGCAATTTTGGTGTGCCCCTGCTGGATTAAATATTTTGTTGCCGTGTAGCCGCCCTGATAATCTTCCAGGCCTACATTGCACATATTAGAGCTGGGGACATAGCTGTCGATTAATACAATCGGTATATTCAGATCACTTAAGGTTTGATAGAATTCATCCTCGAACACACCGGTAAAAAAAAGACCATCAACATTCCAATTCCGAAGAAAAGCGGACAGATCCGACGAGGTCTCCACGGCACGCAGCATCAGATAATAGCCGTTCTCCCGGAGCGTCTTCTCGATGGAGCCGATGAAGGCGGAATGAAAGGGGTCTTCAATAATCGTTTCTTTTTTATTCGCCGTCAGATGGCTTATCATTCCTATCACCTTCGAGGAGCTGGAAACTAAAGAACGTGCGGACATATTGGGGACATAGCCCAACTGGTCAATTGCGTCATTGATGCGGGCAATGGTTTCTGCAGAAACACGGCCTGCTCTGCCGTGAATCACATTGGATACCGTGGTACAGCTTACACCGACAGCATTGGCAATATCTTTAATGGTAGACATAATACGTTCCTTTCTCTTAGGTTTAATGTTAAACTCTGCAACCAGTGTAGCATAAGGTTCAGGAAATGTACAGATACCCGGAAGTAATTATTTTTAATGGAGGGAAATATGAAGAAGAGAATTCTTGCAATTGGGGAATGGCTCCTTGTAGCTGGATTGGCTGCTGCAGGAGTGTGGGGAGGCCTGAGGATACAAAGCCGTATGGAGGCGGTCAGTGCCATGGCGGATATGAGCACCTCAAAATTAGTTCTGTATGAGGGACCGACCTCTCTGAAGGATGCAGGTCCAGAGGAACGAAGGACAGTGAATGAGATGGGAAGGGATATGTCCCTGATGCACTGCACAGACACCCAGGTCAAGGTAAATGGTTATGATTGTTATGTGTACGATACCAATGTCAATCACAACCGGGTGTGGTTCGGAGACTATCTCCCTACCCAGTCCCGGACACCCATTACTTATTTTGATTTTGAGGGAATTGCCAACATCGTGGTTACGGTTCCGGAGATTGAGCTACAAACGGTGAAGATCAGCCCCATGAGCTATGGGATTACACCGGTGATTGATGCCGCAAAGCATACGGTTTCCTTCCCGGTGACCGAGCAGGATAATTATACCCTGACCTTTAACGATTCACCCTCCCGTGCATTGCATATCTTTACAAATCCTATTGAGACTGATGCTCCTGCTCAGGGAGATGAGAATGTGATCTATATCGGTCCCGGCGAATGGAAGATCGATTCTATTATGCTTGAGGAAAACCAGACGCTTTATATTGCCGGAGGAGCGGTAGTGCATGGTGTGGTTCAGTCCAATTATACCAGCAATATCAAGGTTTTAGGACGGGGGATTATTGACGGCTCCACCTTCAGCGGATGGCAGGGGAAATCAGCGCTGGTCCCTCTTAAGTTTGATTTCTGCGACGGAATAGAGATCCGGGATGTACTTTTACTGAATCCCAATGCCTGGGTTTGCTCTGCCAGTACTTCCAAGAACGCCCTGATTGACGGGATAAGAATCATTTCCTCCCGGCCCAATGGGGACGGAATTACACTGCAATCCTGTGAAAATTATACGGTACAAAACTGCTTCGTCAGAAGCTGGGATGATTCTCTGGTGGTGAAGAATTACACCGGAGATTCGAAGAATATCACATTTTCCGGCAACCAGCTTTGGACCGATCTTGCACAGTCTATGGAAATCGGCTACGAGACGAATAAAGGGAAGAAGGAGGATGCAAAAATCAGAGATATTACCTTCGAGAATATCACGGTACTGAATAATTTCCATAAGCCTGTCATATCCGTGCATAACGCAGATGATGCGCTGATTACCGATGTTACCTTCCGCAATATTATTGTGGAGAATGCCCAGATGGGCTCCGGGGACGGAGAAGAGCTTCCGTATCTGATTGATTTCAATATTGCCCAGAGCACGAGCTGGTCTACCACCAAGGAGCGGGGACGGATAAGAAATGTTGTGATCGACGGGGTTAAGGTCTTATCAGGGAAGTTCAGTCCCTCCAGAATTCATGGCTTTGACGGGAATCATACGGTGGAGGATATCACAATCCGCAATCTTGAGATTCTGGGAGAGAAAATTACCAGCTTTGAGCAGGGGAAATTCGAAATCGATGAAGTATCTGCAAAAAATCTGACGATTGAATAAGGAGGGCAGAAGGGAATGAAAATTGCGCGAAGAATATTAATCCTGTTACTGGTAGTTGCCAATATCGGGATCCTCTATTATTATAGGACATCGATTCAGGAGCCGCCTCAGAATATTGATCCGGCAAATGTGACTGTCGTTAAAGCAAGGGAACAGAAGGAGGCAGAGGAACATCCGGCCTTTATTGCAGAAGAATACAAGCTGGTATTGCCGGAAGGGGAAAATGTTGCATTGGGCAAGAAGATTACCGCCAACAGCTTTACCCAGGTATATAATGCACCCAAAGCAGTGGACGGCTCCAGTGACGGCGCTTCCTATTGGGAGGGAACCGGGGGGTATCCGAATACCTTGACGGTGGATCTGGGAGAACCCCTGAAGATACATGCCATCCGCCTTGCTCTTAATCCCCTGGCCATCTGGGGAAAGCGCACCCAGACCATCGCGGTGGAGATCAGTGATGACGGGGAAAACTTTACGAAGCTGCTTGCAGCGCAGCAATACACCTTTGACCCCGGTTATGGCAATGAAGTGCAGCTTCCCTTTGAGGAAGCGGCTACCCGGTTTGTTCGTCTGGTGATTACGGAAAATTCAGGAGCCGGCGGGGGTCAGATAGCTGAATTCGAGGTGTACAGCAAATAAGAGCAGCGCGGCTAAACTTTGTGCTGTTATTTTCCCGTGAGCTGTCCGGGAAGGGATATCGGTTTTATTCCACTGCACTGATTGACGATAACGGAAAAGGTATGGACCTTGGAGGCTTCCTCCTCCCATAGCCTTTCGGGATCGTTCAATCGGTGTAGTTTTTAATTTTGCAATATATTTTGGAGTATATTGAAATATGTCGATTTTTGTGGTAGATTAAGGAAGACGGGGACGTTGCAGCAAAATACTTAACCGTAAAAACTAGAGAAAAATTGACCAAGGAGAATGTATTTATGAACATAAGAAATACTTTAAGAACGATTGTTGTCTTATTGTTAGTATTTTCTGTGACTAGCACGGTTGTGGTATTTTATCAGATTGACAAAATGCAGATGGATGGTGCTGTGATCAATTCATCCGGTGTTGTACGAGGGGCAACACAGAGATTAATTAAGCTGGAAATGGCGAAAAAGCCCAATGATGAACTTATAAAGAAATTGGACGGAATTATTACCGGATTGATCGAAGGGGACGCCGGCCTTGGTTTGCCCAAAGCCGTGGACGCAACTTTTATCAGCCAAATGAACAAAGTGAAAAGTGA
>JAEZFH010000162.1 GCA_023437885.1 Bacillota bacterium
TCTGTCCACGGTCCAGAACTCCGATGCCATTCTTGTTCTGGAAAATGGCCGGATTATCGAGCGGGGTAATCATGACCAGCTGCTGAAAGAAAGAGGAAAATATTTTCAGCTCTACACAGGGGCCTTTGAGCTGGAGTAAACGGCAGCAGAAGCATAGTTCAGGATACAGGAGCCAGCCAGATATCCCTCAACGGGGTGTAAGGAATGGCTCCTGTTCTTTGCCGGAGGCGGTATCGTGAGATAGAAAACATAGATGGATACAACAAATATGTCTAATATATAGGGAGCATAGCTGGCTGGGATTTATATAGTATTACGAAATCAGGATTTCAAAGACCTATGAAGAATAAAAAACATACAATAAAATATAAAAAAATTGGTCAAAACTATGAATTGTGAATAATTTTAATGGTTCTGAGAAGAAAATTGTATGTTATTGTTAAAAATGATTTGATATAATTCCAAGTGTAAGAAAATTACATCGCGGTTATGCGCCGTGAAAAATCGAAGCGAATGCTTCAAAGAAGGAGGATATAATATGAAAAAATTTATGGCTCTTGTACTTAGTGTTGTTATGCTGGCTTCATTATTGGTAGGATGCGGCAGCAAAAAAGAGGAGGTAAAAAATGAAACCCCCGCTCCTACAACCGGAGCAGAGCAGGGAGAGGCGGAAGCAACCCAGGCTCCTGCAGCAGAGGGAGCAAAGACTGTTAAAGTAGGTATCACAATCTACAAATTTGACGATAACTTCATGACTCTTTACAGACAGGAATTAGAGAAATATTTCAAAGAGGAATTAAGCAATGATAAAGTTACCTATGAAGTAACCGTAGTAGACGGCAAGAACGATCAGGCAGAGCAGACCAACCAAATTCAGACTTTCATTGCTGACAAGTATGATGTTATTGTTGCAAACCTGGTTCAGTCCTCCGCAGCTTCTACCGTAATAAATATGTGTAAGGAAGCTAACATTCCCTGTATCTTCATTAACCGTGAGCCCACCGCAGAAGATCTGGATCTTTGGGACAGAATCGCATATGTTGGTGCAGATGCAAGACAGTCCGGTACAATGCAGGGCGAAATTATTGTTGATTTAGAGAATAAGGGTGATATCAACGGCGATGGCAAGGTAAGCTATGTAATGGTTATCGGCGATCCTGAGAATGTGGATGCACAGTACAGAACGGAATACTCCGTTAAAGCTCTTACGGATGCAGGCATTACAGTTGAGGAATTAGTTGCTCAGCGCGGTGACTGGGATCAGGCTAAGGGACAGGAAATCGTAGCAGCAGCTTTAACACAGTACGGCGATGCAATCGAAGTTGTATTCTGTAACAATGATGCTATGGCTCTCGGTGCACGTCAGGCTATCCAGTCCGCAGGCAGAACAGTAGGAAAGGATATCTATCTGGTAGGCGTAGATGCTCTTGATGAGGTTGTATCGTATGTTAAAAGCGGCGAAATCACAGGTACCGTTCTGAATGACCATATCGGCCAGGCTCATACCGCAGCAGATGTTGCAGTGAAGGCAGTTGCCGGTGAAGCATTAGAAAAGAATTACACCGTTGATTATGTAAAGGTTACAAAATAATTATTAACTATCCGGGGGCTGCTGCAGAGCGTCCATACGTTTTGCAGCAGCCCTTATGGGTTTGTGAACGTTGTTAACAACATATACACTTAATACAGGAGGTTTAACCAATGTCGGACTTTTTGTTAGAGATGAATGGCATATGCAAAAGCTTTCCGGGCGTAAAAGCGCTGGATCATGCGCAGTTAAAAGTCAGACCGGGTACGGTTCATGCTCTTGTCGGCGAGAATGGTGCCGGTAAATCTACCTTGATGAAATGCCTCTTCGGTATTTATTCCAAGGATGAGGGTGAGATTTTAATTAACGGTGAACCAACACAAATTGTCAATCCTTATGATGCCTTAAAAAAGGGGGTTGCCATGGTGCACCAGGAGCTTCAGCCCATCCCCGAGCGAAGCGTAGCTGAAAATATTTATTGCGGTAATTTTCCGCGAAAATTCGGTTTTATCATTGACCACAAGAAAATGTACAGGGATACGGAAGTATTGCTGAAAGAAGTAAAGATGAATTTTGATCCAAAGGTTAAGTTATCAAACCTATCTGTCTCTCAGATGCAGGCTATTGAAATTGCCAAGGCGGTTTCCGCCGATGCCAAAATCATAATTATGGATGAACCAACATCCTCCCTGACTCAGAATGAAGTGGATAATTTATTCGAAATCATTAATTCTTTAAGAAAAAAAGGAATTTCTATTATATATATCTCCCATAAAATGGATGAAATCCTTAGCATCTCCGATGATGTTACCATCATGCGTGACGGTCAGTACATCGGAACCTGGAATGCAAAGGAATTAACAATAGATATGATTGTTACCAGGATGGTAGGACGTGAGCTGAAGAATTTATACCCTCCCAAGTCCAATGTCCCGGGCGAGACGATACTTGAAGTAAAGGATCTGACCTCAATCTCAGAAAAATCCTTTAAAAATATCAGCTTCCAGCTGCGCAAGGGAGAAATCCTCGGTATCGGCGGATTGGTAGGGGCCCAGCGCTCTGAGCTCTTTGAGGCAATCTTCGGCATCCGCGGCATCCGGCAGGGCAGTATTACCTATAAGGGAAAGAAGGTGAAGATCCGGCATCCCCAGGATGCGATCAATCAGGGAATCGCCTTATTGACCGAGGACAGGCGTGCGACCGGTATCTTCGGAGTGTTATCCATTGCGGAGAATGTTTCCATTGCCTCCCTGAACAAATATCTGAATCTGGGAGTATTCTTAGATCACCGCAAAATTGAAAATTTGGTTCAGGAGAATGTGAAGAAGCTCAGTATCAAGACCCCCAGCAGCCGATCGAAGATACAAACCCTTTCCGGCGGGAATCAGCAGAAGGTTATCATATCCCGCTGGCTGGCGAATAATCCGGACATCTTTATCCTGGATGAACCGACCCGCGGTATTGATGTGGGGGCAAAGTACGAAATATATTCTATCATTGCTGACCTGGCAAAGCAGGGAAAGAGCATTATCATGATTTCCTCGGAGCTGCCGGAGCTGATCGGCATGTCGGACAGAATTCTGGTTATGTGTGACGGCAGAGTGAGCGGAGAGGTAGCGAAGGAAGAAGCAACCCAGGAGAACATCATGAGCCTGGCGACGAAATTTGCATAAGAAAAGGTTTTTTGTAGCCGGAAAGCGGCACAATGCCGATAAGTGAAGGAAAAGCATCTTCACACATGGAATTGTTTGAGATGGCACAGAGTGCCGTTGTGGAGGTAAATATGGAGAAAACATCAATGAATAAAAAAGCGGTGAGTCGTTTTCTGGAGAATAACGCCATCATCCTTATCATCTTCCTGATTGTTTTATTTGTAGGCATCAGTGAGCCAAACTTTCTCTCAGGAAGTAATTTTATGCACCTGTCCGTGAT
>JAEZFH010000180.1 GCA_023437885.1 Bacillota bacterium
GTATCCTGTCGGCATCGCTCAAGGACTCATCCAAACTGACGTTGCGACTGTATAAATTGTTCTTCCTAGCAACGATAATACTAATAAGGAGTGCTATTAATAACCCTGTAATTACGATTATCAAAGGTCCGGCCTTTAAATTATAAATTTCATGCTTGCCAGAGAAAAAGCTTACTAAAAATGTCCAAACTCTTTCCATAAATGTTCCCCCTCTTGATGTACTTTTATAACGGATGATGTAATATCATCCCAAGACATGTTCTTTACGCCTATTACTGACATAAGCAGAATATTAGTATTATTTGTTACTATATAATTCCAAGTAATATAGTTACTTTATTTTCTATTATTTACTATGCCTTAAGTCCTAATTATAGTAATTCTTACCCATGATGTCAACCTAATAAAAGAAAATTATACCACTTCTTTGATCGGATTACAAATTATAACATATTATTCAATTTATTTACGAAATATTCACGAAATCAAGGGATACTCATTCATCTTCTATAATACTGATGTTCATTTCTCAAAACAGAATAGAAATATACAAGCTTTCGTTTATTTATGCTACATATTCCCGGTGAAGGATTAGGTTATTACACAAAAGATTTAATAAAAACTCCTAATTGATTTGTACCATTTTATCCAGCTATCATTAGGAGTAAATGTTATGTAACAATTATATATACTAATTGATAATGTAATTATTTTCCATAATGAAATAAGTCCTATTTCTTCATTCAAAACGGTCTAGTCCTTATATCCCTCTTCCCATATCATATCTCCTCAACAAAGTTGATTCCTTCAATCTGACTGATTCGCGTAATTACATCAATTCTTAACTTTTTCTGTTTCAGCCTTAATGTCATTATGGCAGCGGCGGAAGCCTCTGAGCCATAGGATGGCTTCACCATCTCAATGGAATCTATTTTCAGATCATTCTGTTTCAAGTTATCCAGCACATTAGTAATCAGCGTCATTTTACCGAACTCTATATAAACATCCAGAACCTTCGATTTAGACAGCATATAATTATCCAGACGATGCAGCACTACTGTTGAGAAGAAGATTAACAGACATCCGGCGACTGCCGCCTTATAAAAGCCGATTCCGATTGCCAGTCCCATGCAGGCCGTAGCCCATAGGCCGGCTGCAGTCGTAAGCCCCTTGACCTGATGTCTGCCGGTCACAATAATGGTACCGGCTCCAAGAAAACCAATTCCGGAGATTACCTGTGCTCCAAGACGCGTAGGATCACTGATTCCGTATTTCTCAAATACATATTGGTTGGTCAGGATTGCCAGGGTAGAACCAAGGCAAACCAGGATATGCGTGCGCAGACCGGCGGGGCGCCCTGCTCTCCCCCGCTCATATCCGATAATTCCGCCGCATATGATTGACAAAACCAACCGAATGATCATCGATGTATCATTCACTGAACTTAAATCCGTTGAAAATTCAAACATATTCATCACTCCAATCCAGAGACAGGCATGTCGCCTTCATAGTCAATTTGTATCAGAGTTAATCCGTGGGCTAATGCCGTGGGCCCTGCCAGGCTCCGGTCGCACCCCCGTAATATCTCCTGTATTCTTTCGGGCGGGTAAGCTCCTCTTCCGATCTCGATCAAGGTACCTGCAATGATACGTACCATATTATATAGAAAGCCGCTGCCCGTAACTCTGATTGTAATGCAATCGCCTTGCCGTGAGACGATGATCTGATGAATAGTTCGGACGGTGTCCGTCACCTGAGTCTTTACCGAACAAAAACTTTTAAAATCATGCTTACCCACCAGATATCCCGCTGCTCTCTGCATCCTCTCCAACTCCAGATCGTAATAGACAAAAGTAGAATAGAGGCGCTGTGTCGGCATTGCCACCTTACGGTTGAGTATCCTGTATTCATAGGTCTTTCGGCTGACCGTCCTGCGGGGATGAAAATCCGGGTCCACCTCTACGGAGGCTTGCACGCGGATATCCTCCGGAAGCCGCACATTCAGGGCCGGACACATCATCTCCGCCGGGATGGTGCTCTCCGTATCAAAGATTGCTACATTTCCCAGTGAATGAACACCGGAATCCGTCCGGCTGGCCCCAATTACTGCAATTTCCTCTCCAAGCAGTGAGGAAAGGGCTTTGTTTAATTCTCCTTCAATGGTAGGCTGCCCCGGCTGAAGCTGCCAGCCGCAATATCCCGTACCATCGTATGCCACTATTAGCTTAATACGTTTCATAGGTTCTCTCACTTTATAATACTGTTTTCTCTAGAATACCGAAGGCGATGATCGCACCAAGATAGATAGCCAGGCTGAGATACGCCACATAATCCCTGCCATGATAACGCAGCGGCTTCATCTTCGTTCTGCCGTCTCCGCCGCGGTAGCATCTGGCCTCCATGGCCATCGCCAGATCATTGGCCCTGCGGAATGCAGAGACAAACAGAGGGACTAATAAAGGAATCAGGCTCTTTGCCCTTTTTAATATGCCTCCTGACTCAAAATCAGCACCCCTGGCCATCTGTGCCTTCATAATCTTATCTGTTTCTTCTAATAATATAGGAATAAAACGCAATGCAATTGACATCATCATGGATATCTCATGCACCGGTACCTTAATATGGTTCAGGGGCCGCAGCACCTTCTCCAGGCCATCCGTCAGCTGGTTCGGCGTAGTTGTAAAGGTCATCAGGGACGATCCGACAATCAAGTAGGTCAGCCGGATTGCCATAAAGCCTGAATTCTGCAATCCTTCCTTCGTAATCTTTATGAAGCCGTATTTAATCAAAGGATCGCCGGGTGTAAAAAACATATTAAAAAATAAGGTAAATAGCAGCAGCACTACCACCGCCTTCAAGCCTTTCACTATGTAGCCGAAAGGCACCTTGGATAGCTTTATTATAGAAAAAAGAAAGATTGTTACAGCAATATACCCATAGAAGGACCGGAACAGGAATAAGGATATAATGAACGCAAAGGTTCCGATCAGCTTCACTCGCGGATCCAGCCGGTGTAATATGGAATTCGTGGGGTAGTACTGTCCGATGGTTATATCTCGTATCATATGGTCTCACTTCCTCGATAGAATTTCAGTATCTCATTCTTCGCTTCTGTTATCGTTGTGGCATCCGTTGTTATCGTATAGCCTCTCTCCTTCAACGCATTCATTACATAGGTTACCTGGGGCGCAGCCAGATGCATCTGCTCCAGCTCCCGGTAATGGGCGAAGACTTCCTTTGTCGGATGCTGCAGCACCAATTCACCCCGGTTCATAACGAAAAGACGGTCGGCATAATTTGCCACATCCTCCATGCTGTGAGTTACCAAGATGATGGTTAAGCCGCTCTCCCGGTGAAGTCCTGCAATCTGCTCCAGGATATCGTCCCTGCCCTTGGGGTCCAGGCCTGCAGTGGGCTCATCCAGGATCAATACCTCCGGCTTCATCGCCAGAACTCCGGCAATAGCAACACGGCGCTTCTGCCCACCGGATAATTCGAAGGGAGATGCATCCAATAGATCGTCTCCGATCCCTACCATTTTCAGAGCTTCATAGGCGCGAAGCTCACATTCCAATTTGTCCAGCCCCAGATTAGAGGGCCCGAATAGCACATCCTTAAATACCGTGGTTTCAAAGAGCTGATGCTCGGGATATTGGAATACCAGACCTACCTTACTCCGCAGCTCCCTCAGCTTATACTTCGGATCGTAGATATCCTCTCCGTTAAAATAGATATGACCGCTGGTGGCTTTGATTAATCCGTTCATATGCTGGATTAAGGTTGATTTTCCGGAGCCGGTATGTCCGATCAATCCAATGAATTCTCCCTTGCGGATCGTAAAACTGATATCCTTAATCGCATGCCGGGCGAATGCGGTACCTCCGCTGTAAACATAATTTATTTTATCAAATATAATTTGCATCTTATTCACCTGCTTTCAGAAATGAGTATCAAATACCCACTTTCGTGCTTCCTCTTTCTAATTCCTCTGAGAATTTATGCCCCTCGTAAGGATCAATATGTTGCGTTTCCATAGATTTATTCTTTGCTCGGTAAAACTATTCTATTTATGCCTTGTATAATATATGACCTCTTCAGCCTGTTTTAGAGGCTTAATCAGCCTGCGCCTAACCGCAAATGAGTAAATTCTACCATTTCTGTTATCTTTTTAAATTTGAGGCTTTTACGGCCTCCAATGACTGAACCAGTTCTTCCACGGTCAGAACCCCTGCCGGAAGACTTAGTCCTGCCTTGCTAAGCTCATAGGCCAACTCCGTTACCTGCGGAACATCCAGGCGGTATTTTTTGATCTCTTCAACCCGGGAAAATATCTCTCTCGGCGTCCCCTCCATAACTACATGGCCTCGCTCCATAACAAAAACCTTATCTGCATAGATAACCTCATCCATATGATGAGTAATCAGGATTACTGTTACATTCTCTGTCTTATTCAATTCATGCACCGTAGCGATAACCTCTTTCCTGCCGTTGGGGTCCAGCATCGCTGTCGGTTCATCCAGCACAATACATTCCGGCTTCATTGCCATAATACCGGCGATGGCAACCCGCTGCTTCTGTCCGCCGGAAAGCTTATTGGGGGACAGGCTTCGAAATTCCAGCATCCCAACCGCCTCCAGGCTCTTCTCAAC
>JAEZFH010000189.1 GCA_023437885.1 Bacillota bacterium
AAAAAGCATAGCTCGTGCCCTCAATATTGCCTGCAGTAATTTCCTGCTGAAGCTTTTGTAATACCGGATCCAAGTCTACCACTGTTTTGATATTTTGGTAATCAATCTGATACTTATCAACGGTCTCTTTGTCCCATACCCAGTATTGTGTTTGAGAAGAATCCTTGTAAGTAGGAACTGCATAGATTTTTCCGCCTATCTGGGCACCCTCCCAAACTTTTTCCGGAAGGAATGCTTTCAAGTCAGGAGTCTCATTGCGAAGTTCTGTGATATCAGCAAAGGCACCTAAGGAAACACCCATATTATATTCGCTGCCGCCAACAAACATAATATCGAATTTTTCTCCGGAGTTTAACATCGCTTTCACTTTATCTCCCCAGATACCCCAGTCCAGATAGGTAAACTCTACTCCGACTCCTATCTTTTCAATGGAATAATCATTTAATGCTTTTAATACATTGTCATAATTATTCGGTGCGCCGCCGATTTGAATCCAACGTAACATTACCGGGTCTTTTTTGGCTTCTGTCGATGGTTTGTCTTCAACAGAAGCAGTTACATCTGCATTATCCTTTACGGTTTCCTTCTCCTCGGCTTTTGTCCCGCAGCCTGCCAAGCCGGACAGGATTAACAGCAAAGCCAGCATAATGCTTAAAGGTCTCAAAATTTTCTTCATTTTTCTCTCTCCTTCTCTTTTTTATATTAAACAACTCTTCTGTTGTCTAATAACACAATTATTCTTTTACAGAGCCTATCGTAAGACCTGATACAAAGTACTTTTGAAAGAATGGATACGCACACGCGATCGGTACAACAATGATGACAGCCATCGCCATACGCATGGGCTCTTTTGGCATCTTCAGGGCATATTCCGCTGCAGATATCCCTAATGTATCCGCATTGTTGGCGAGAAACTCGATATTGCGTTCTACGCTCATTAATACGGCCTGTAAGGAATACCGGTTTTTGTTATCTATGTACATAAGGGATAGCCACCAATCATTCCAATAACCAAAGCATAATAATAAACCAATTGTAGCAAGCAGAGGCTTTGATATCGGAAGTACCATCTGAAAGAATATTCTAAATTGTGAAGCTCCGTCGATCTCGGCTGATTCTAAGATGGACTGCGGAATCGTAGTCTTAAAGAAGGTTTTACAGATTACAACATTAAAGGATGACACAGCCATAGGCAGAATGAGAACCCATATGGAATCCTTTAGTCCCAGTACCGTGGTATAAATATTATAAGTGGACACCAGGCCGCCCCCGAATACCATAGGGATAAATACAACCCAAGTAAAAAATCCTTTCAACTTATAGTTATTTCTCGATAAGGAATACGCCATTGAAGTTGTCAGCAAAAGCCCGATCATTGCACCTGCTATTGTTACAAATACAGAAATACCAAAGGCTCTGCCAATCATCTCAAAATTATTCAATAGATATTCATATGCCTCAAAGGACCATTCGATTGGAAAAAAGGAGTATCCCACCCGCGCTATGCTGTTTGAACTCGAAAGAGATATGATTACGATAAAAATTGCCGGCACAACACACAACATAGCCAACAGGAAGAAAATCGCACTGAATATAAAGTTTGTAACCGGTTTGATGCGATTATATTTTAAAGGAGCTTCTTCCAAGTCTTTTTCTCTTTTTCTCATCAGTCCACCCCCTATATAATTGCACTTTCTTTATCGATTTTCTTAACTATCTTATTGGTAAGCAGTATTAACAGGCACCCGACCACAGATTGCAGGAAAGCTGCGGCCGCACCCATATTGGGATTGGGCTGCTCCTTAATCATCTTAAAGATAAATACATCAATTGTCTCAGTTACTGTATATAAAGAGTTTGAGGCCTTCGTTACCTGGTAGAACAGACCAAAGTCAGAGCGGACAATACCGCCGGTTGCCAAAATAAACATCATGATAATTACGTGTTTCATCATAGGCAGGGTAATGTATTTCGCCTGCTGGAATTTTCTCGCTCCGTCAATCATTGCCGCTTCATACAGTGCCCCGTCAATACTTGTGATACTGGCTAAATAGATTACCATTCCATATCCCATACCCTTCCAGGTATTCAATAGGATCAGAATCCCCGGCCAATACTTTGGCTCACGATACCAGCTGATCGGGTCATGTCCGAAATTCTTTAATATCTCGTTTACTAACCCTTTGTCCGGACTAAAAAAAGCAAATACGAAATAAGTCACAACTACCCAAGACATAAAAAAGGGAAGGAACATAAAGGTTTGACATGTTTTTGCATACCTTTTGCTATGTAATTGGCTCATCATCAGGGATAGAGTTACCGGAACCACAATTCCCAGTACAATAAACACCAAATTATATAATAGCGTCAGCTTTATTACCAATCCCCCGGATCCGCTGGAAAATAAGAATTTAAAATTATTAAAGCCCACTGTTTCGCTGACTAACAGGTTATAGAAGAAGTTCTTCGCTGAAGCAATGATCCTGTAATTTTTAAAAGCCATGATAATACCGAACATCGGCAAATAACAAAAGCAAAAGTACCAGATTGCTGTTGGTAAGGCCAAAAGAGTCAGTTGGGTATCATCCTTCCTCCATCGGTTCCGGTTTCTCTTTTTTTCTTTTTTCATCCTCTCACCTTTTCTTAATTTGTCATTTACGAAGACATGAATTTGTTTCATCCTCTATGCGCATCGTTTACACTATAAAGTATACTTCAGAAATATGGACGATTAAACTTGAATAATTCCATATATAATGTACTTATTACAGGTATATTTCCACAAATCCGTTCTGCATTAATCTGATTTTCAAGTAAAAAAACTGTCTTTATCTATTCCGGGACGATATAGATAAAAACAGTTTAAGTTCTTCACTAAGGACTTTGGTTGGTTATAATAAATTTTATCAGGTACAATTTGTTTCCGTTCTCGGCTGTGCCGCCAGCGCACCTCGGATTATAGCTTGTTCAAGTACTACAGCAGCTGCTGTGCCAATTACTGTGATAGCAGCGTCACCTTTATAGTAATTGGTATCCGTACCTGTGGAAAGACAAAAAACCGTGTCACCATCCCATTGCGAATGGATCGGAGAAATCGCGCGTGCCATTCCGTCCTGGGCAAGTGTTGCCACCCGGCTGGCTTCTGCTTTGGTGAGTTGGGCTGTGGTAGCCACAACAGCGATTGTGGTATTCATTTCATTAAACAGCGGTGACGGTACTCCCTCTAACATCAGCCTTGTCTGGTTCACAAATTTTCCGTCCCGACGCCGGGCTCCAACCACAATTTGTCCATGATCCCATACATCCCCAAGTGGATTGACGATTGCTAACGCCGCCACTACGGGTCCCCCCGGAATATGAATGGACGCCGTACCCTGTCCGCCTTTCATTGGCTCTCCGTAGAATTTTCCAATCGTCGCACCTGCGCCTGCACCAACATTTCCTTCTTGTACAGCACCTGCATTCGCAGCCTGGCAGGCTGCATATCCCAAGGCTGCATCCGGTGGATTTGATCCCAGGGCATAGACAAGATCAAATATCACTGCTGCGGGTACATGAGGCACTTCTGCGATTTGCTGTTCATAAAGCCAGCGCATTACACCGCTTGCCGCAGCCAGCCCATATCTGCTTCCACCCGTGAGCAGAACAGCCTGTACGGGGTCCTCTTTGGTACCGGGACGGATACTATCTGTGTCCAGAGTGCCCGGGTTCCCTCCAACGACGGATACGCCAGGAACCGCTCCTTTTGGATAAATAATAACTGTGCATCCGGTACGTCCGCTTTCGTCCTCCGCAGTTCCAACCAGAATTCCCGGAACATCCGTAAGTCCTCCCATATTTTTTCTATGCGTTTCTGTCTTTTCATTCTTCATTTCTACTACCCCCCAATCTGAATTATAAACGTAAGAAGTTAAATCTGCTTATTTCTTTTACCAGTGGTTAATCTAAGGAAATGAAAGATTTACCTCTCCAAGTAGCTTTCAACCGTAACTATCGCAGAATTGCTGACATAGGTGCTTCTACTTCTTATAAATATAGTATTTTTATTTTGTAAAAATGTGAATAAATTTATCGAATTTTGTATGTTTTAAGTAAGTACAGACTTATTCGCTATATTGGGAATATGGTCTCCATCTGTTCTTTATACGAGTTTTATTTGACGGCTTCAAAAATAGTTTAATAGTACAAACATGGTATACTTCTACAAATGCATTCTACATTAATTTGCTTTGAACAGAAAAAAAGCCGGGTAGAAATGAATCAGCTTCACTTCCTCCGACTTTGTTTGCTGTTATTATTACTTGGTTTCTATAAACAGGATTGCTCCTGGAACGAAATGAATGCAGGCTTTCCTCGTTTCCGTTACAGCGAAAGCCCCTAACCTCAAAAATGACCTAGGCTTCAAAAGCACTCGGAAAAGCCTTTCTGTCTCAATTATCAGATTGCATTCCCCTATCATTAAGTAATTGTTTTATAGATATAATTTAATCCGTATTTTCAGTATTTAAAAGTGTACGATACATTTCATACTGTGAAATTGAGTCTTTTGTAAAGTTCAAACGTTTTACAAAACCTAACAGCTTTGCATTGTTAGGGAAACTAATTACCAGCTTCTCTATGTTAAGCTCTTTTACAGCATGATTTATGAGGCCTCTTCCTATCCCCTGATGACGAAACCCGGCATGAATCCAAAGAAAACTAATCTTCCCTTTGGGGTGGGTACTTAGTCCTCCAATTAGCTTCTGCTCTTTAAAAATTCCATAGTGCACTTGATCATCAATCTGACTAATATAATCAAAATCATTCTGCCAATTGATATGTATGTCTTGAATTTCATGACTTAATGTTTTTAGGACGTTAAGATCTATTTTTTCAATCCTTAAATCATTTGGCAAGGCTGCCTTAAGTTCCGATGGATTATTGTGAGAGTAATAAACCATATCATATATTTTTTCATAACCCTTTTTCTTATAAAAATTAATTGCTCTGTCGTTACCTACGATAACCTCCAGAAACAGCTGCTTACAGCCATTATCGATAGCGATTTCCTTATGAAGCTTGAAAAGTTCTTTGCCAACCTCCGTCCCCCTATAATCCGGGTGTATGCAAAGCGCTCCACATCGAAGCGTTTTTATTCCTTCATAGACTTTGATCCCGCCCAAATTAAGGCCTACCGGTTTATCCTCATCAAGAGCAATCACGGAATATTCCAATCCATTCCCTTCCGGGCCAAAAAAACGCTTTATAAAAAAATCCTTTGTCATCTCGATTTGTATAATATAATCTGAGAATCCTATTTGGAAAGCTTGAAATATAACATCCTCATTAACCTCTGTACAGCTTTGATA
>JAEZFH010000214.1 GCA_023437885.1 Bacillota bacterium
GGGTAATAAATACGGTATTATTGTTGTCCTAAATCCTGATTTACCCTTCGAGGACCTGAAAATACTAATTGCAGAAAAATTCAAGGAATCCAGTAAATTCTTCGAAAACGCAAAAATGGCTATCAGTTTTGAAGGCCGGAAGCTGTCTAACGAGGAGCAGAGAGAGGTACTGGATATCATCGGAGAAAATACCGATATGCACATTGTTTGTATAATGGAGAATGATACGGAAAAGGAAGATGCCTTTAAAAAAACCTTGGAGCAGAAGCTGATGGAGCTGAGCAACAATACGGGACAATTCTATAAGGGAATTCTTCGTTCCGGAGCTTCGCTGGAATTCGAAACCAGTGTGATTATCATCGGCGATGTCAACCACGGCGCAAGAGTGGTATCCAAGGGTAATATCATTGTCCTCGGTTCCCTGAAGGGCAATGCCTTCGCCGGAGCCACCGGCAATACGAATTCTTTTGTTGTAGCTTTGGATATGAGTCCGACACAGATCCGGATTGCAGATACGATTGCCAGATCTCCCGATAAGCCGGTAAAGCAGGAGGTAAAGGAAGCAAAAATTGCTTTTCTTGAGGAAGGTAATATCTATATTGAACCGCTGAATAAGAATATTTTACAGGATATCAATCTTTGATATCAAGCTTGACAGCGGAAAGAAGTATTCTATCGGTACGTCGAAAAGGGTTTATTCACAAGCCTTTCGATAAATATACTATCGGAACAAATTATGTTCCGGGAATCGGGTAGGAAGCTACCCATGATGCACGGCGCAAAAGCAGTGCTTTTTCTAAGAAGGGAGGAGCCATCCTCCTTAGAAACATGGCAGGAAGTCCTCCGACTAGACACGGAGGATCACCCCTCCATAGAAAACAGGAGGAAACGATTTAGTTATGGGAGAAGTTATAGTAATAACATCAGGTAAGGGTGGCGTAGGCAAGACCACTACAACCGCAAATGTTGGTACCGGTCTGGCAATGCTGGATAAAAAGGTGGTGTTGATCGATACAGATATCGGTCTGAGAAATCTGGATGTTATCATGGGCTTGGAGAATCGGATCGTCTATAATCTGGTGGACGTCATTGAGGGAACCTGCCGTATCCGTAATGCCCTGATTAAGGACAAGCGTTATCCTAATCTGTATCTGCTGCCCTCGGCACAGACAAGAGATAAAAATTCCGTAACGCCGGAGCAGATGAAAAAGCTTGCCGATGAACTCAGAGAAGAATTCGATTACATATTAATGGACTGTCCCGCCGGCATCGAACAGGGCTTTAAGAATGCCATCGCCGGAGCAGACAGAGCATTAGTAGTTACTACCCCCGAGGTATCTGCTGTTCGTGATGCGGACCGTATCATAGGCTTATTGGAAGCCAATGAAATGAAGCAGACTCATCTGATTGTAAACCGGATCCGCATGGATATGGTAAAACGCGGTGACATGATGTCCAGTGAGGACGTATGTGAAATATTAGCGGTTGACCTGATCGGTATTGTGCCGGATGATGAGAACATCGTTATTTCTGCAAATCAGGGTGAGCCTTTGGTCGGCAACGATACCATGGCAGGAAAAGCCTATATGAATATCTGCAGAAGAGTTCTTGGCGAGGAGGTACCTTACCTGGATTTAGAAGAGAAACAAAGTATTTTCGGGAAACTGTTTGGAAAGCGAAAAAATTAGGGAGGTAGCGTAATGGGCTTTTCGGATTTTTTTAGGAAAAAGGGGACCAGCAGTATTGCGAAAGATCGATTGAAACTGGTATTGGTATCCGATCGTGCAGGATGCTCGCCGGAGATCATGGAACAGATTAAGAATGATATTATCGCAGTAATATCAAAATATATTGAGATAGACCTGGATGGACTGGATATTAAGATTACCCAAATGGAATCAGAGACAAATAATGGCTCCGTGCCTGCTCTATTCGCCAATATTCCAATTAAGGACCTAAAGTCCTCCAAGAAATAAGGATGATGACTGGATGTTGAACTTTAAGCAATATGATTTCAAGCGATATAATATCCCGCTGCTCATCGTGGTTTTATTGATGGGCGGGGTAGGAACCTATTTAATCAAGCAGGTTCAGACAGAAGATGAAAATTTGTTTTTGAAGCAGGTATTCGGCTTAGCCGTAGGAATCGTCGGCGCATTAATATTATCCGTAATAGATTATCATTTCATCTCGAGTTTTTATATCGTATTGTATGTAATAAATCTAGTGCTGTTAGTATTGGTAAAGACCGTCGGCGTATCCCATAATAATGCCCAGAGGTGGCTGAAGCTGGGGCCTTTGCCGGAATTCCAGCCCTCGGAGCTGACAAAAATCATATTGATTATCTTTGCTGCCAAGCTGTTTACGGTATTGCGTGCAAAGATTAATAATTTCTTTGTCCTGCTCTTTATAGTGATAGCCATTGGATTACCCACCGGATTAATACTGATACAAACGAATCTGTCCACCAGCCTGGTAATTACTTTCATATTCTTGATGATGATATTTGCGGCCGGATTAAAATGGAGGATTATTCTTCCCATCCTTGTCATAGGACTTCCTGTTGTGCTTGGACTGTTCTGGTATATCCAGCAGGATTATCAGATCCTGTTAAAGCCATATCAGCAGGAACGGGTGCTTTCCTACCTTAATCCGGAGGAATATGAGTCCACGATGTTCCAGCAGGACAATTCCGTAAGTGCCATCGGCTCCGGGCAGCTTCACGGGAAGATTTTTGATGCGGAAGAGGATCGGAACTATGATATCATTCCTATCTCTGAAAGTGATTTTATCTTCTCTGTGGCAGGAGAGGAATTCGGTTTTATCGGCAGTTGTATCTTACTGGGTCTGTATTCGGTTGTCATTTATATTTGTATACAAACTGCCAAGCAGGCACCCGATTACATGGGAATGCTGATTGCTGTCGGTATCGCCTCAATGTTCACTTTTCAGGTGTTTGTAAACATCGGGGTGGCAACAAAATTATTGCCTAATACAGGTATTCCATTGCCATTTTTAAGTTATGGCTTAAGCTCCCTGCTTAGTGGTATGATGGGAGTTGGTATGATTCTTAATATTAGATTACAGCCCAAAAGAACGAGAAGCTAGTATGCTGCCCGGACTTCCCGGGATCAGGCAGCCGGTATCGTGTCTTTCATTGCGGCAGAAGGGAGGCAAATATGAATATTGGTATGATTGCTCATGATTCTAAAAAGAAGCTCATGCAGAATTTCTGCATTGCTTACCGCGGTATTTTAAGCAAAAACAGTTTATATGCAACTGGTACAACCGGACGTTTGATTGAGGAGGTAACCAATCTGACGGTTCATAAGTATCTTGCCGGTCATCTTGGCGGCGAGCAGCAATTAGGCTCACAGATAGAGCATAACCAAATGGACCTGGTCATCTTCTTAAGAGATCCGTTAACTCCTAAGTCCCATGAACCGGATGTGAATAATATTTTCCAGTTATGTGACAAGCACAATATCCCCTTGGCAACGAACCTCGCTACTGCCGAGCTGATGGTAAAGGCACTGGACCGCGGTGACCTGGATTGGAGAGAGCTTTTTAAGACCTGATTTAATATGATTGTCAGTATTGATACGTTTCTTTCATACAATTTAATATCAGTGATAAAATAGATATTCCGGTATCTATTTTATTTTTATTGTCAGTGTCCGGCGGAGCATATTCTCTTTTGCCTGATACAAAGCATTGTTTTATTAACCAGGTTTTATTAACTGGATTTTATTAACTGGATTTCATTATGATTGCGATTTATGTTTCATTACAGGAGATGGTGTATCCAATGAGAAAAAAGCTGATTGCCGGCGTATGTATAGGTGTGTTAATATCGTCATTGGGTGGGTGCCGTATGTCCTCCGGGGATTATCTGGCCTTCCCGGATACAGCGGTATCTGCAGACAATTCAATCGATAATCGCTTGACCCAAGCCGGTTTTTTTGCAGAAAACCTGGCTATTATCAGTGAAGAGGAAAATCAGGGTGAGGATGAGGAATTAACCTCCGGCGCCAGTCTTTTGGTGAATACAACGGATAATCAGGCATTGTATGCAGATCATGTATATGACAGACTGTACCCTGCCAGCTTAACAAAACTAATGACTGCCCTGGTTGTACTGAAATATGGGGAATTGACGGATTCCGTAACCGTCAGCTACCAGGCCTCCCATATCAGTGAAGGGGGAGTCAAGCTTTGCGGCTTCCAGGAGGGTGACATCATAACTATGGATGTGCTGCTGAAATGCCTGCTGGTTTATTCCGGCAACGATGCCGCGATTGCAATTGCAGACCATATCAGCGGAAGCGAAGAGGCCTTTGTCAAGCTGATGAATGAAGAAGCAAAGAAGATCGGGGCAGTTCATACTAATTATGTGAACTCCAATGGTCTGCATGATGATAGCCAATATACCACAGCGTATGACGTCTATCTGTTATTTCATGAATTGATGAAATATGATACTTTCCGGTCCGTCATTGTAATGGATTCTTATACTGCATCATATCAGGACCGGTCCGGTACCGAAAAAGAAAAAACCTTCAAAGCTACCAATTCCTACCTGCAAGGTGATACTTCTGTCCCGGAAGGACTTCAGATTATCGGGGGTAAGACCGGAACCACCCGTAAGGCAGGCAACTGTCTTGTATTGCTGAGCAAAAATACCGCCGAAAAAGAGTTTATCTCAGTTATTTTAAAAGCCTCCGGCAGTGATGTTCTTTATTCTCAGATGTCCCATCTGCTCACAATAGCAACGGAGAAGGCAGACAGCATAGCTGGTGAGGAAACACCTACCGAAACTGCTGATGAACCGGTTACCGGGACGCCTGCGGAATAAGGCTTATTTCAGAATAATAAAAATACTCTAAATTGTTATTTTATAGTTGTTTTTCCCTACTAATTGTACTATAATTGATTTATAAAATTTGGTTTTTGAGACAAATTGTACAATTCAATATTTGGCACCGCACATCTTACGTTGCGCCCATAATAAGGAGGAGATTACAATGATACAGATAATTTCAGGTGAGAAGGGTAAGGGTAAGACCAAAATCCTTATCGAAAAAGCAAACACCGAAGTGAGAGCTGCAAAGGGAAGCATTGTTTATCTTGACAAAAGCAACAAGCATATGTATGAATTAAGTAATAAGATTCGGTTGGAAAATGTACGTGATTATTTTATTGAAAATCAAAGTGAGTTCATCGGTTTTATCTGTGGTATCATATCCGGTAATCATGATTTGCAGTCAATTTATCTGGATAGTTTCCTGAAAATAGCTTATATTAATGATAGTAATTTAGAAGCGGTCTTCTCCAAATTAGAGAAAATATCAGAGGCATTCCATGTTGATTTCATTATAAGTATTTCCTTGAATGAGGATCAATTGCCTGAGAATTTTAAGAAGAATGTAATTGTATCTTTATAGGCAGCAAACAGCCCATTTGGTAACAAATATGTCGTTGACGAAATTGAATATAAATAGAAAGCTTGGAAGCGATTTTCTGTTCTTAAAGAACAGAAAGTCTAGAGCGAACTTTCTGTTCTTTGGAATAAAGGAGCGCCGGGTTATCCGCCGCTCCTATCTTTTTTGCCAATTATTCATTCCTAAGTCTTCCGAAGAAGCTTAGTGCGTACAAACCGGATACACCAACTAAGGCATAAATGATTCTGGATACGATTGTCATGTCACCAAAAATCATTCTTACTAAATCGAAACTGAAGAATCCGATTAAGCCCCAATTTATTGCACCAATTACTACAAGGATTAATGCAATATAATCCAATGTTTTCATAATGAACCTCCTTCATAACATTAATGTAATTCAAAGCTCTATGTATCCCTTAAGAATGCAGATACAAAGAGAAAACTCTCTTTTCATATAATAACCTATTTTTTTACTTTTATTCATACCTCCGTCTGAATTGAATTCCAGGTAATTGATTTTTCGCGTTATAGTTCAGATTAATACTTTGTTACTAATTTTTATGAAAAAAAGGATAAGGGGGTTTAAAAATTCATGAAAAGTAAGTATAATGATATAAGTGATGCCTGTCCACAGAATCCAGGGCGGTCATCCATTTCAAGCCGTAACAGGAGGATGTTTCTTGAGCGACAATAATAAGGTTGTTAAATTCAAAAAGAGAAGAAGTATAAACATTGGTGTGATCGTATTTCTGATATTATTTGTATATATCGCTATCAATGTCTATATTTATTTTACGAAAGAGCAGCTTTCGATCTATGAAGTACACGAAGGCTCCACTGCTGTCGACAATCGAATATTGGCTCTCATTGTAAGGGAGGAACAGACGATTACCTCAGCCCAGGCCGGATATGTTTCCTATTACCAGAAGGAGGGTGCCAGGGTTGCGAAAAGCTCCAGCGTATATTCCCTTGACGATAGCGGCAGAATGATTGATGTACTTGAATCCGGTGATGTTCCCATTACCATGTCCAAGAAGGATAGTGCCGAGCTGTCCCATACGATTAAGAATTTCCGCAATACCTATTCTGATGAGAATTTTAACCGGGTGTATGACTTTAAGGAGGATGCCCAGAGTACTGTGCTGGATATCCTGAATACCACTATGATTCTTAATGAAAAAACACTGAGAGAAGAGACGGGGCAGAACTACTCCTATAACATGGTTCGAAGCCCTCAGAGCGGAATTGTAAGCTATTATACCGATGGATATGAAGCAGTTACTCCGGAGAATGTCTCCGCCGATATGTTCAATACCGAGAACTATGTTAAGACAGGCCTTCGAACTACAAATATGATTGATATCAATACTCCGGTATATAAGCTGATCACCTCGGAGCATTGGAGCCTGGTCCTTCCTCTCACCCAGGACCAGTTCGAGAAGCTTCAGGGAAAGGAGCAGGTCAAGTTCACTGTTCTTGAGGATAATTTTGATATGACCGCTGCACTTACATTGACACAGAGAAATTCGCAGTATTTTGCAGAGCTTAGTATGAACAAGTATCTGTCCAATTATCTCAGTGACCGCTTTCTTGAAATTGAGCTGGATTTTGATACGGTGGAAGGCTTAAAGATACCCTTGAGCTCCATAATCGATAAGGACTTTTATCTGGTGCCTCTGGAATATCTTTCTCAGGGAGCAAATAGCACTCAGTCCGGTCTGATTATTGAAACTTATGACGAAAAAACCGGCGATGCAAAGTATAATTTTGTACCCACGGATATCTATTTTCAGGACGAGGCTTATGTATATGTGGATACGGAGCAGTTTGCCCCCGGTACCTACATTCACTCATCCACTGAAAGCGAGCGTTATACTCTTGGACCGACCAATAAACTGACCGGAGTATATAATGTTAATCTGGGTTATGCCGTGTTCAAGAGGATAGAAATCCTTTATCAGAATGAGGAATATGCCATTGTGGGCGACCATACAGATAAGGGCTTGTCAGCCTATGACCAGATTGCTCTGGACGGGAAAACCGCAGTAGACCAGGCAATTATTTACTAAGGAAAAGCAAAAAGCTACATATTATAGAAGATGATGAGGATGAAGTATGATAAAGGATAATATTAACCAAATTGAAGAGCGCATACTGGCTGCCTGTGCACGAAGCCAAAGAGACCGCTCCGAGGTCACTTTGATTGCTGTAAGTAAATATAAGCCGAAGGAAATGCTCTTAGAGGCATATGAATGCGGTATACGGCACTTCGGTGAAAACAAGGTACAGGAGCTCGTTCAGAAATATGAGGATTTAAACGATCCTTTTTCCGGTCAGTCCCATTGGCACCTGATCGGACATCTTCAGCGCAACAAAGTGAAATATATCGTAGGTAAGACAGAATTAATCCATTCCGTAGATTCTCTGCGTCTGGCACAGCAGATTGAGGAGGAAGCCGGCAGAAAGAATACTGTCTGCGAGGTGTTGGTTGAAGTCAATATTGCTGGGGAAGACACCAAATACGGTGTCAAGCCGGAAGAAGTAGCGGGAATGGTAGGGGAACTTCTGACCCTTCCTCATATACGGGTACGCGGCTTAATGACAGTAGCACCTTATGTAGAAAATCAAGAAAAAAACAGGAAGTATTTTAAGAATTTGCGACAATTATATGTTGACATAAAATCAAAAAACACCGATAATATTGGTGATGGAAACATTTCCAATAATGATACTTCCCATAGTTGCAAAGGACTTGAACAGTTTAATATTCTTTCCATGGGCATGACAGGAGACTTTGAGGTAGCTATCGAAGAAGGTGCAACCATGGTCCGGGTTGGGACAGGTATCTTCGGTGAGCGTGATTATTCTATTAGAATATAGCTACTTATATATCCGATAAAGCAGCTGTAAAGCTGACGGCTTATGAATACGGTTTATGCCGCTCAGCGGCGAGATGGAGGTATGGACGGATGTCTAATATTTTTAAAAATTTCTTAAATTCAATGAAATTGACAGAAGACGAGGATGATTATGAGGATTATCTGAGCGAGGAAGCAGAGAAGGAACAAAAGCGTGCACTTCGGGCAGGGCGAAAAGAAGTCAAAAATGACCGATATGTTGAAGTGACGAAAAGCCAGCCGGTAACTTCTATGCCAGCACCGGTTGCAGGTGATATCAAAAAAGATAAGGTAACCAAAATGGAACGGGGCACAGTGAGTAAGGT